>CANKLZ010000034.1 GCA_947483795.1 Micrococcales bacterium
CGGTGTTTCAGTTCAGGAACAGCGTCTAATTGCCAAAGCCGTAAAGAACGCACGTGAGGTAGCACTAATGCCTTACGCAGGCGCAGGACGCTAGAAGGAAATCACATGTCTAAAATCATTTTGACTAACGAAGTATCAGGCCTAGGTTCAGCAGGCGATGTAGTAGAGGTTAAGAACGGTTACGCACGTAACTACCTACTACCTCGTGGCTTTGCAGTTATGTGGAGCAAGGGTGGCGAGAAGCAGGTTGCACAGATCAAAGCTGGTCGTGAAGCTCGTGCATTAGCCACAGTCGAGGAAGCTCAGGCTTTCAAGGACGCACTACAGGGCACAACCATCAGACTGGCTGTAAAGGCCGGAGTTGGTGGGCGTCTATTCGGCGCAGTCAAGACTGGTGACGTTGCAGCAGCAGTTGCAGCCGCTGGTTTGGGCGAGATCGACAAGCGTAAGGTTGCTTTCCTCGCACCAATCAGAACCACTGGTAGCTATGAGGCGACTGTGAAGCTGCACTCCGACCTAACAGCAACTCTGAAGCTCGAAGTTGTAGCCAAGAAGTAAGTATTTTCCAACTGAAGGCAGGCTTTCGAGCCTGCCTTCAGTCTTTAAGCCAGGACCATTACCTATGGATAACTTGTGGATAACTAATCCCTATTTGTTACAAAAATCGGGTAATCTATAACCCTCACGCACAGGTTTAGGGTTAGCCAATGAATATTAATTCACCAGGAAATACCAAGCAAACACTGGGCAGTAACGAGTTTTCCACAAGTTCTACACATAGTTATACACAAGTTCTTCACACCTGTATCAGCGTGTTGCCCGAGTTATCCACATTCTTAGCCACAGAGTGACTTGTTTTGGGCATGTCTGACGATGATGCTAGAGATAAGTTTCTATAGTTTTAGTACTAAACAAGAAAGTTTTTCATGTCAATTGCACCAGTTGGTAAGAGCTTCCGCAGCGAAGATCGCCTACTTCCCCATGATTTGAATGCAGAACAGAGCACACTTGGCGGTATGTTGCTGTCACTGGACGTAGTGCACTCTATTTTGGCTGAAGGCAAAATTCATGCCAGAGATTTCTATGCTCCTAAGCACGAAATCATCTTCGTCGCAATCATAAATCTTGCCAACCATGCTGAACCAACAGATGTGATTACAGTAAATGCTGAACTAACCAAGATGGGCAAGCTAGCCATGGTTGGTGGAGCAGAATACTTGCACGAATTGACCGCAATTGTTCCAACCGCTGCCAGTGCAAGTTTTTACGCGAAGATTGTTCGCGAGAAAGCAATTCTGCGACGCCTTATCGAAGCAGGAACTCGCATAGCCCAACGTGGATATGACGCCGAAGGTGAAATCGAAGATCTAGTAAACACTGCCCAGAGCGAGATCTATAGAGTTGCTGACGAATCAACTGGAGCCGACTGGACGCGATTGAGTTCCGCACTTGAGAGCGCAGCTAATGAAATCGAATTGGTTCAGAAGAACAAAGGTTTATCTGGTGTTCCAACCGGGTTCACCGAACTAGACAAAGAAACCAATGGTTTACATCCCGGTCAGTTAATCATCATTGCTGCTCGACCTGGTTTGGGTAAATCAACTTTGGCTCTGGATATCGCCAGAGAGGCTGCAATCAATAAGAAACTTGCTACAGCAGTTTTCTCGCTTGAAATGGGCACGACAGAAATCGCCATGCGTCTACTTTCCGCAGAGACAGGAATTCTGCTACAAAACATGCGTAAGGGAAGCATCAGCGATAACGAGTGGGCCATCATGGCCGAGCGCAGAAGCAACATTGGTGCTGCTCCATTAGTCATCGATGACAGCCCTAATCTAAACATTGTTGAGATCCGAGCTAAGTGCCGTCGAATGATGCAAGAGTTTGATTTGAAACTAGTTGTGATTGATTACTTGCAGCTAATGAGTTCTGGCAAAAAAGTTGAGAACCGTCAGCAAGAAGTTTCAGAATTCTCTAGATCGCTTAAGCTTCTCGCCAAGGAACTTAAGGTTCCAGTTATTGCTCTTTCACAGTTGAACAGAAAGTCAGAAGACGGAACTAACAAACGTCCTGAGCTTTCACAACTTCGTGAATCGGGATCTCTTGAGCAGGATGCTGACGTCGTTCTTCTTATTCATCGCGATCTTTCCGGTGGTGAGTCTGCTCGCCCAGGTGAGGCAGAATTGATTATTGCCAAGCAAAGAAACGGACCAGTTGGAACTTCAACTGTTCTGTTCCAAGGGCAATACTCAAGATTTGTCAATCCTAAGGAATAGTAATGCGTTCATTGAATGCTCTTAGAGCTGTGGTGCTATCTTTCGGAGCTGCCTACTTAATATTCAGCCAAGATCATTCTGTAGCCGTTGGACTCTTCATACTTCAGGTCGTCACCGTTGCATTAGTAGTTGGCGCAATAGGTATTCAAAGAATTCCAAAACTAAAAGTCACAATTAGAGACATCTTCACCCCTTCGGTAATTGCATTAGCTGTTGCTGTTTTGAGTCTTGTTGTGGTTGGGGAGCAAGATCTATTTCAATTCAAAGCGCTGGTAATTCTTTTCGCAGTGGCTATGGCTGTTCTTGAAATAGTGCTTTCGGCCAAAGCAGATTCAGGCGAAAAGACTGAACTAAGAATTTCAGCTACTCTCGGAGCACTTACCGGATTACTTTTTGTGGTCGCACCACTGAATGATTTAAATGCGGTTGGGTTTTTCAGCGCATACCTTGCAATTTCAGCAGTTCAGAGAGCTGTTTGGGCCGCAGGACCATCAAAAGGAAAGAAGTAAGTAAATGGCAAAAACAAAGTCAGTTTCATTGAAGTCCATGTTTGTTTTAGTACTAGTTGCAACTTCGTTTGTAGGAGCAATTGCATGGGGCGCATTTGACGACTTGAGTCGCGTGGCTATAGCCATGGGTATCACTTTTGTAGTTGTTCTAGTAGGTTTCTTAGTTCTTACTTGGGTTGGCAAGGAAGATAATTTTCAGCCAGGTCAGCAGAGGCTGAAGTAACTAGTTACTCAGCAGCAAAACCAATTGAGAGGCTAGACCTGTGTACGTGTTTGGCTTAAGCCGCATCAAAAGATCTTTGGCTTCTTGGCCGATATTCAAATCCTGAACGAACCGTGCTAAATCGTCGCTGGTTATTCTTCTGCCTCGAGTAAGTTCTTTCAGGAGTTGGTATGGGTCAGTGATGTCACTTCGTCCCGCTGCGACTTCTGCTCGAATAACGGTTTGGACTGCCTCAGCTAATACTTCCCAGTTCTCGGATAGGTCGGCTTCCAACACAGCCGGCGATAGTTCAATCTCCGCTAGACCTCTTGTTGCATTGTCTATAGCAAGCAGTGAGTGGCCTAAACCAAGACCGATGTTTCTCTGGGCACTTGAATCAGTTAGATCTCTCTGCATCCTTGATGTGACAAGGGTGCTGGAAAGGGAATCCAGAATTGCATTCGATAATTCCAGATTCGCTTCAGCATTCTCAAAACGTATGGGGTTTACTTTGTGCGGCATGGTTGAGGAACCTGTTGCGCCTGCTACCGGTGTTTGCTTGAAGTAGTTAATTGAGATGTATGTCCAAGTGTCTGTGCACAGGTTGTGCAGGATTCTATTGAACAAAGTGATAGCTGAATAGAGCTCAGCTTGCCAGTCGTGCGATTCAATTTGAGTGGTGAGCGGGTTGAACTTCAAACCTAAAGACTCAACAAAGCTCTTAGATTCAGTCAACCAATCAACTTCTGGAGCAGCTACAACATGGGCAGACCAGGTACCGGTGGCTCCAGAGAACTTGCCTAGATATTCAGCGGATTCAATTCTTGTAATTTGTCTTTGCAGTCTGTGCACAAAAACAGCAAGCTCTTTACCCATAGTTGTTGGGGTAGCAGGCTGACCATGCGTGCGTGAGAGCATCGCAGCATCTTTGTATTTGTTAGCTAAAACTTTGAGTGATTCAACTAAAGATTTGGCTTTAGGCAACCAGACATCTGTAACTGCATCATGGATAGTGAGTGCGTAGGAGAGATTATTTATGTCTTCACTTGTGCAAGCAAAGTGCGTGAGCTCAAGAAGGTCTTCTCTGTCTAACTTAGAAAGACGATCGCGCACGAAGTACTCAACGGCTTTCACGTCGTGTCTTGTCGTAGCTTCTGTTTGAGCCAGCTCTGCCACATCAGCATCACTGAAGTTTGAGACGATGCTTCTAAGTTGTTGTTCGAGAACCGCATCTACGGGAGCGTTAGTGCCAAGCAGGTTTCTATTAGCAAGGAATATGAGCCATTCAATTTCAACGAGTATTCGTGCTCTATTCAATCCGGCTTCGCTGAGGTGTTCGCCAAGTGCTGATACAACTGGCTGGTATCTGCCATCCAGTGGGCTTAGAGGTTGATTAGAAAGATTACTCACATGTCTATATTGCCCTGCTTTTTGCACAGAATTCCTTAAACATGGGTTGCTGTGTCAAGAAATATTAGAGATTTCCAATATGAACATATTCAACAATCACTTAGCGGTAACAATCTCGCTACTGCAACATGCCCAACCAAGCCACACCCTATGGCGAGGTCCAGCAGCCGACACTTGTCGACTCGAGATGCAAAAGCTCCAACACCAAATGAAGTCACTGATGTGGCAAATGCAGTTGCTGGGGTTGATCCCATGAGGCCCGACATATGCACACCACCCGTCGCTCCAGTAGTAGTGGTGGCCACCCATGAGGAGCTGGTTAGAAGTGCCAGAGACATGTGGCTAGTGGCTGTAAGTTTGCTAACCGAGCTAACCCCTGCAAAATTCACTACCGCACCATGGGCAGCAGCCAGATTCTCAGTCGAACTTCCATTTCTACTGGCAAAGCTCTGGCACATTCAACAGGCGCTGATAATCTCGGCACATTCCTATATGCAGACCGAGACCATGCTCAAAACGGTCCTTGAAACGATAGACATCCCGAAAATGTTGAAGGAACTTGGCTCTTGGGTGGTTGAGCTTTCGCCGATTCTGGAATTACCCTTTGGTTTTAGTCAACACGTACCACCAGTGAGCATCATGCCACCAGGGGACGTGGACATTATCAGGCAACGCTTTAGTGAAACAACCTGGTCAGGCCATGCACTGGTCAGGGAAGAGAATTACAAGTTATCTGACGGCAACAGCTCTCATTGGTTCTATTTGCCTAAAGACCAGGACTGGGCAGTAATCAACGGCATCCAGCCACAAACCGCAGCAGATCAAAGACTTGCTGACTTCATAAGATATCGGACAACGGAAACCGACCAGATTCACTACGTTGGGGAATCGGATGGAGAACTTGTAATTCCAGATGCACGGATAATTAGCGCACACAAAGGCTTAGCTGAAGGTGAGGTCCAGATTTACGCCATGCCTTTAGAGAATGCGCAACGCCTTGAATAGTCCTCGAGCGATGAAAGAGCAAACACTCATGACGATTGAGGCCAGAATTGCCCACCCAAGAGAGGTAATGGTCAAGCCAGTGCTGGTGAAACCATCAATTGTGAAAGTGTTTGGACTTAACTGCTGGCTAATCCAGGCCACTAAAAGCAGAAGTGAACCATTGATTACAAAGGAGATCAAGCCAAAGGTAAGTATGTATAGAGGAAACGCGATTACCTTGATAACTGGAGCAATAACTGCGTTAATTAGACCGAAAACAGCACCTATTACTAGCAAAGTGACCGCTAATTGCCATAATTCGTTGCCGCCGTAAGGTTTCAGTCCAATTCCAGGGATTATTGCCGAAACTAGCCAAATACCGAGACCGTTGATGACTGTGCTGATTAGAAAACGTTTCATGTGATTCATTGTGCCATCCCTAAAGTAAATTGGTATCTGTGACTGCCCATTCATCAGAAATTCCTATGGTTCAACTGTTAACAGTTGACGGGGATTTTATCGAACCCAAAGAGCATTCCGTTTATGGTGATTTGGTAAGACAGCTTCGCGAAGCAGACTTTTTAAAGTTCTATCGTGACATGGCTCGAATCCGAAGATTCGATGAAGAGGCCACTGCGCTTCAGAGACAAGGACAGATGGGTCTGTGGGTTTCTGCCATTGGCCAGGAAGGCGCGCAGATTGGTTCCGGTCACGGAGTGGGTCCTAACGATCACATCTTCCCGTCTTATAGAGAACATGGTGTTGCCATCACCCACGGTGTCGACCTTATGGCAATCATCAAGATGTTTAGAGGTGTCAACCACGGAGGTTGGAATCCTAAGGAAAATAGATTCCATTTATATGCAATTGTTTTAGGAACTCAGGCTCTGCACGCAACCGGTTATGCGATGGGACTTAACTTCGAGGGCCTTGTTGGCACCGGAGATCCAGACAAAGACTTAGCTGTAATTACATATTTCGGTGATGGCGCAACAGCGGAAGGCGACATAAGCGAATCGTTCTTATTCGCAGCTACAAATAACACCCCACAAGTTTTCTTCTGCCAAAACAACCAGTGGGCTATTTCATCTCCAGTAGGAACTCAAACAAAAGTACCTCTATATAAACGCGGTGAAGGTTTTGGAGTTCCAGGTATTCGTGTTGACGGTAATGACGTGCTGGCTTGTTATGCAGTAACCAAGAAGCACATGGATGATGCCCGTGCAGGCAAAGGCCCTTCACTCATTGAAGCTCTTACATATCGCATCGGTGCACACACTACAAGCGATGATCCATCAAAGTATCGTGATCCAGCTGAGGTAGCGGAGTGGGCGGCGAAGGATCCAATTATTAGATTTGAAAGATTCTTGCGTAAGCAGGGTATCGGCCAAGACTTCTTTGATGAAGTAAAAACCGCTGGAGACGAACTGGCTACCGAGTTGCGTGAAAAAACCTTTGCTATGACAGAGCCTCCACTTGAATTAATGTTCGACCACGTTTATTCAGAACCTCACCCCCTAATTGAAGAGCAGCGTGCTTGGCTTCAGGGCTATGAAGAATCTTTGGGAGGACATGCAGCTGTCGTTGATGGCGATGACACACCAAGATACGGAGGAACTCACTAATGAGTAATTCCGTTGAGCTGTCTATAGCTAAAGCAATTAACGCAGGTATTCGTAAGTCACTGCAGGACAACTCCAAGGTCCTCGTGTTTGGACAAGACATCGCTCAACTAGGTGGAGTGTTTCGAGTAACCGAAGGGCTAGTCGCCGAGTTCGGTCCTAAACGAGTTTTCAACTCACCTATCGCTGAATCAGGAATTGTTGGAACCGCAATTGGTTTGGCGATGCGTGGATTCCGACCTGTAGCTGAAATTCAATTTGATGGATTTGTTTATCCCGCGTTCAATCAAATCGTTAGCCAGTTAGCAAAGCTCACTAACAGAAGCGAAGGCTTCTTTGAAATGCCAGTAGTAGTGCGAGTTCCTTACGGTGGTGGCATCGGTGCGGTTGAGCACCACAGCGAATCACCTGAAGCATATTTCGCTCACACCGCTGGTCTTCGAGTTGTTAGCCCATCGAATGCCAACGACGCTTATTGGATGATTCAGCAAGCTATCGAATCAAGAGACCCAGTCATGTTCTTCGAACCTAAGCGACGTTACTGGCAGAAGGGTCAAGTAAATCTTGACCAACCAGCACTTCCTTTGCACGCTGCTAACACAGTAAGACAGGGCTCAGATGTAACTATCGCCACCTACGGCCCAATGGTTGTAACCGCTCTGCAGGCCGCAGAGAATGCTGCTGCAGAAGGCATCAACATTGAAGTCATCGATATTAGATCAATGTCTCCTATTGACTTCGGTCACATCGTCGAATCAGTGAAGCGAACCGGCCGTCTGATTGTTACTCACGAAGCAGGAACCTTCGTCAGCATATCTTCTGAAATAGCAGCGAAGATTGCTGAGCTTTGTTTCTATCATCTAGAAGCACCAGTACTTAGAGTTGGTGGCTTCGATGTTCCATATCCAGCAGCCAAACTTGAAGAGTTATATTTGCCAGACGCAGACCGCTTAATGGAAGCTGTCGATCGAGTGTTGGCTTACTAGGGCGGATCAGATGTCACAGATTGCATATTTTGATTTGCCCGATGTTGGCGAAGGTTTAACAGAAGCAGAAATCGTTACTTGGAAAGTTAAGGTTGGCGACACCGTAACTGTCAATCAAATCATTGTTGAAATTGAAACCGCTAAATCTTTAGTAGAACTTCCTTGCCCATTTGCTGGAGTAGTAACACAACTGCTTGCTAACGAAGGTGACACAGTAAACGTCGGCTCTCCAATTATTGGAGTAACAGTCAGTGAAGCCACAGCAGCTGTTGCCGCAGGGCATGCACCAACTTCCTTGCACAGTGCAGTTGCACAGAATGCAGTCACAACAGAAGCAATAGCAACTGTCTCAGAAGTTGCATCAACAAGCTCAGAAGAAAAACCTCAACCTAACCTTGTTGGCTACGGTGTGTCAGCTGCTGCACCAAGCAGAAGAAGACGAGGCGCTACCGCAGTGGTTGCAACAACCTCCTTGGCTAATGCTGCAGCACCTGGAACAGATCTAATTACAATCGTTCCAACCGCTGATGTTGTTTTAGCTAAGCCACCTATTCGCAAACTTGCTAAAGACATGAATGTTGATATTTCAAAAGTGAAAGCAACTGGAGTCTCCGGTGAAGTAACTAGAGAAGATATCCTTGCAGCAGCTCAGGTAGCCAGTGTTTTCAAAAACCAAACTACACCTGAACCAAAGACTGAGCGCGAAGAAAGAATTCCAGTTAAGGGAATACGCAAGGCCATTGCAACAGCAATGGTTCAATCAGCTTTCACCGCACCACACGTAAGCATTTTCGTTGACGTTGACGCAACCAGAACAATGGAATATGTGAAGCGTCTTAAAGCAAGCGCAGATTTTGCTGGCGTTAAAGTAACACCGCTTTTGATTATGGCGAAAGCGATGATTTGGGCAGCAAGAAGAAACCCAACAGTTAACTCAACTTGGACAGACACAGAAATTATTGTGCACAACTACGTGAACTTTGGTGTGGCTGCTGCTACACCTAGAGGACTCATTGTTCCTAACGTCAAAGATGCCGACAAGCTTTCAATGCTTGAACTTGCGATGGCATTAGAAAAGTTAGCGGCCACTGCTCGTGAAGGAAAAACAACTCCAGCAGATATGCAAGATGGAACTATTACTGTTACCAACATCGGTGTGTTCGGAGTTGACACAGGAACGCCTATTTTGAACCCAGGTGAAGTTGGAATTGTTGCTCTCGGTTCAATCAGACCTAAGCCTTGGGTTGTTGATAACGAGATTCTTATCCGTCAGGTAACTACCATTGGAGCCACCTTCGATCACCGCGTAGTTGACGGTGACGTGGCTAGCCGATTTGTCCAAGACGTCGCGTCGGTTATCGAAGAACCAGCACTTTTGCTAGACTAATAAAGTATTCCCATGGGGGGAATGGTAAGGGTGAATTATGAGCAATTATCAAAAAGAATTCGGAAGAGACAGCTCGCTGCCAATTTTTGCATTGGTCTTGTCGATCGCTCTTCCACCAGTCGGTGCAATCATGGGACATGTTGCGCTTCATCAAATGAAAACAGGCGAAGTCAATTCGATGAATCGAACCTTTGCATTGGTAGCGGTGGTATTAGGTTGGGTCGGAACAGCAATACTTCTTATGGCGCTTCCAGTGATACTCATCCTGATTGGTTTGACCAGCTTCTTCGACTCGCTCACTCACTACTAGAGAAGAATGTCCTGCTGTTAGTTCTTACCAAAGTTGTCTGGGGTTAGATAGGCTTTCACTGATTGAAAGTTCCCGTAGAGGAGAAGGCAGTAATCATGAGTGATGTAACACCACAAAACAATCAGCCATCGACAGACAACACTCTGCCAATTTTGGCTTTGGTGTTGGCCTTTGTGTTCCCATTGGCAGGCGCAATCATCGGAATGATTGCACTAAAGCAAATCCGAGAAGGCCGCCTTGTTGACACTAATAAAGGACTTGCTAAAGCGGGAATGATTGTGGGCTGGGTATTCACTGGCTTACTAGCGGTTTACGCAGGCCTTTCGATTGCTGTTGGGATATTCCTCGTTTCAACTGGAATTGACCCATACCCATAAAAATCGTTATTGAGATTCATTTTCAATAAGAGTAGAGTTTTCTCAACGGATAATCCCTGGAGGAAACAATGAACCCAATTCAGTTAGCAGCAGAGGCAGCATCAGAAGGTCTTTGGGAAGAGGCTTGGTCGATCTTTACTGATCCAAGTCACATAATCGCTGAGCTTGGCTGGACAATCATCCAGGACGTAGTAATGATTTGGCTCCTTTACGGAATTATTTTTAAGAAAATGATTCTGCCTAGGCTCAGAAGAGAAATTCATAAAGAAATAGACGAAGAACACAACATCAGCCATGACGACGAAAAGCACTGATCCTTCAAGAAGACAAACTTGGCAGAAGGATGCTGTTATGCATGCCCTCGGTCAAGCTCAAGGCTTTGTTTCAGCTCAACAACTTCATAAGCAGTTGACCCAACACGGATCTGCGATCGGTTTGGCAACTGTTTATAGAACGCTCAATTCATTGGTTGCTGATGGTCTTGCCGATTCCCTAGTAAACGCAGGGGAAAGCCTGTTTAGGGACTGTTCTCAAGATCACCATCATCACCTGATTTGTAATAGCTGTGGGATAGCTGTCGAGATAGAGGCCAAGCAGGCGGAGGCTTGGGCCAGCAAAGTAGCCAAAGATCATGGCTTTACCCAGGTGACCCACACCATAGATATCTTCGGTATTTGCAAAGCCTGTGCCAAATAGGTACAAATACCTCTGATTAACACATATTCAGGCTAATTAGGACTTGCACACACCACCCAAACAGGTCTAAACTTGAGCAGTTGCCCGAAATCTTCGGGACTTACAAAAACTGGTCACTTTTTGACCATCCATCATTTTTATAACGGAGGAAGCCGATGTCTGCTTACTGCCAGGTCACAGAGACCCGTCCGCAGTTTGGGCACGCTGTTTCGCACGCTCAGAACAAGACCAAGCGTCGTTTCAACCCAAACATCCAGAAGCGCACTTACTTCGTGCCTTCCCTAAAGCGCAATGTAACTCTTCAGTTGAGTGCCCGTGGCATCAAGGTTATTGACGCACGCGGCATTGAGTCTGTAGTAGCTTCAATCCTTGCCCGTGGCGAGAAGATCTAAGGAATAGAC
>CANKLZ010000035.1 GCA_947483795.1 Micrococcales bacterium
GTAATGAACCGCATGCTTCCTGCAACTATTGAGAAAGCACAGGCTGAATACGATGCCCAGTTCGACAGCATTGTTTCTAGTCAGAAAATGACCATTGGTGGCACAGCAATCAAGATTGCCGGCCTCTTCACCCTTCTACTAGCAGGTGCTTTCGTAGCCTGGAATGTTCCAGCAGTTCAAGGCCTAATGCTTCCGAGCGTCTTTGTAGCCTTTGGTCTAGCAATGTGGATCACCTTCTCTAAGAAGGTTCGTCCAGGTGCTGTTATTGCTTACGCGGTAATCGAAGGTATCTTCATCGGTGCTATCTCATTCTTCTTTGAGCAGGCATATCCTGGCATCGTAATGAACGCTGTTATCGGTACCCTAACCACAGCAGGAGCTATGTTCACTGCTTACTCAATGGGTTGGGTCAAGGTAAATGCAAGATTCACTCGAGTAATGACCTTTGCTCTTATCGGTTACGCAGGTTTTGCAATAGTAAACCTACTTGTTGGTATGTTCACAAACTCAGCCGGTGTTTACTCAAGTCAGTTTGCTTGGATAGCTGGTCTAGTTGGAGTGGGTCTAGCTGCTTTCACCCTAAACCTAGACTTCGAAGACATCTCACAAGGTGCAGCTAATGGCCTTCCTAGAGAATACGAATGGAAAGCAGCCTTTGGTCTGCTAGTAACCATGGTTTGGTTATACCTAGAGATTCTTAGGTTGCTAGCTATCTTCAACAGGGACTAGCTAGAACAGTCAAGAGGTATAGGCTAACTCCAGAAGCCCCTTTGGGAACATTATTTAGGAGTTAGTAATGAACAAGAAATTTCTGATTGCAGCTACTGCGCTAGCTCTAGTTGGCTCAACACTCTCTTTTGGTCACACTGCTCAAGCCGCTAGTTGTGTAAAGGTTAAGAGCGTAATTGGTAAGAATTACCAATCTGCTCAAGACATCTGGCGAGCACAAGGTTTTGCTGTCTTGCCAGCTAAAGATGGCACAGGTCGAGGTCGTTCAGCATGGCTTGACCGTAACTGGTTCGTGACTGGCCAAACTCCTAAAGCTGGGTCTTGCGTCAAGAAGTATTCAGGCGTTAGAGCAACCATTCTTAAATACACAGACTAAAGACTTATCGCAAGTCGTTTAGCATTCCACTGATCCCATAGCTCATCTAGACGCCAAGCATTCTCGGCCATGATTGAAACACCTCTAACTCCTGTTCTTCTGACCTTGCCTCCGATAAGCATCAGTCTGGTGTTGAACAACAGGTGGGAGCACCTGTTCTGAGCATCTTCAAAGAAGGTGGAATCAGAACAGCCAGCTCCATCATCCAGACTGATAAAGACCACACGTTTACCCGATCGCATCGGGGGAGTCTGGGTAGCAACCCTAACTCCTGCCACCAAGACGTTGGTCTTGCTTCTAATGCTTGATAGTTCACTGCTAAAGACAACACCTAACTCATCAAGCATTGGTCGATACTTCTCCAGAGCATGTTGAGTGATGTCCATTCCTAGTAGTGACATCTCGGTGTTTACTTTGTCATCAACAGATGGTTCAGGGTTTCCTTTAGGAAGAGATTCAATGAACTTCCCGTAGAACAAAGCATCAGCATCGTCTTCTAGTGGTCTTTGCTTCATGGCGTTTAGTTCTTTAACCTTAGAGAGAATGTCTCCTCTAGTGGTGTCCTTAGAGTCAACCAGAGAATCAAAAGCACCAATAAGAGCTAAGCGTTCAAAGGTTCTTCTAGTTGGTTTTCCTCGTAGGTAGAAATCACTTAGGTTCTCATAAGGTTGACCTGCAATAAAACGCTTTATCTCTGCTTCACTAATTGATTGCAGGTCAACAAAAGACATTCGAACACCGGTCTCTTTACCTACCTTCTCAACATGGAATACCTCAGAAGACTTGTTGATATCAATTGGCAATAACTTAACACCAAGTCTTCTAGCCTCAGCAACTAGTAACCTCCTCGGATACATTCCAGGATCATGAGTTAGTAAACCGCTCAAGAACTCAGTGGGGTAGTGAGTCTTTAGCCAAGCCGACTGGTAAGTCGGCATGGCAAAGGCAGCACCGTGAGCCTTACAGAAACCAAAAGAACCAAAGCCTTCAAGAATCTTCCAGACCTTGTCGATTAACTGCTTGCTATAGCCACGCTTAGTCGCTTCTAATCTAAAGAACTTCTCAATCAGTCCCTTAGTACCTGGCTTCTCTAGCGACCTTCTAAGCTCATCTGCACGAGCCAGTGTGCAGCCAGTCATCTTGTGAAGGATACGAAGAACATGCTCGTGGAAGATAACCACGCCAAAGGTCTCACTGAGGATTGGCTTTAGATCAGGGTGAATGTATTCAGGCTTCTCAAAGCCATGTCTTCTATCTAGGTAAGGCAAGATCATGTTGCCTTTCATAGGCCCTGGTCTAAACAAAGAGATCTGAATGGTTAGGTCATTGAACACAGTTAGTTGATGCTTACCGGTTAGTTCTCGCTGCCCTGGCGATTCAATCTGAAAGATGCCTAAAGTATTTGTTGTATTGATTGATTCAAAGGTCTTAGCGTCATCTTTAGGTATTCCATCCAAATCAAGCTCAAACCCTCTAACCCTTTTGATCTCTTGAACCGCATAAGCCATGGTTGATTGCATACGAACACCTAGAACATCTAGCTTTAGTAGTCCCATCGGATCCATGTCGTCCTTATCGAACTGACTCATCGGCAGCCCCATACCGCTAGGTTCAACAGGGGTTAGAGAAGGCAAGGTGAGATCTCCCAAGATCACACCGCAGGGATGCATCGAGATATGCCTAGGAATACGATCTAACCTTTCAGTCATATCAACCAACAGGTTCATAACCCTGTTACGTTCAACCTCTTCAGCAAAGGCAGCTAGTTCAGGTTTTACCTTCAAAGCATTTCGGAAACTAGAAGCACTAAAGCGCCACATGTTAGAAGCAATCTCATCAACCTGGTCAGGATCAATACCTAGAGCTAATGCGCTATCGCGCATAGCTCCACGTCCACGGTAAGTGGATTGCATAGAGAGCAAAGTAACGCGCTTAGAGCCATAACGCTTAAAGATTGCTCGATAGATGTCATGCCTTCTAGCTGACTCAACATCGATATCGATATCGGGTAGAGACGATCTCTCTACCGATAAGAACCTTTCAAACAGCAGGTCATGCTCAACCGGATCAACACTAGAAATACCTAACAGGTAATTAACTAAAGAACCAGCACCACTACCACGAGCAGCGATACGAATATTCATATCCCTAATCATCTGAGCAACATCAGCAACGGTTAGGAAGTATGTTGCAAAACCTAGTTTGTTGATGGTAATCAACTCTTGATTCAACCGGTGTTGAATCTTGGTTAGTTCTTTCTTAGAGACAGATCCATATCGCCAGTTCACCCCTGACTGAACTTTCTGAAACAACACCTCAAAAGGAGAACCGGTAATACCAAGAGCTTCCTTTTCTGGTGTTTTTGCTTTTCCCCAACCGCAGTCAGAGACCGGATCTAGCCGACATAAATCAGCCAGCAGATTAGTGTCGGCTATTAGCTGCTTAGCTCTTTTAGTGCCAGCAATTTCAACAGCCACCGAAAGCATCTGCTTAGAAGATTTCAAATAGGCTTGCGCATTCGGTTGCGGTTCGAACTTACCTAGCGGTTCTAAATGTCTTGCAGCATCAAGAATGTCTGCTGTGATTGCATCATCAGGGTCGATGTATCGAACGGCATTAGTCAAAACAGTTGGAACTGCATAAGCATCAGCTAGCTCAAGCATTCTTTTAGCCTGAGCCGAAGAAAACAACTTGCCTGGTTCAGTCAATAAAGAAACAATCTCAAGACCTAAAGTCCCTGGCTTACTAAATAGCTCTAACCATTTACCTAAAGCTTTCACAGCAGCATTCTTAGATCTACCAAGAGTTGCCCTACCAACATCGCTATCAGGACCAAGAAGAACAGTAACAACACCAGAACTAGCTAAAGCAGCAAGTTTGGTTCTCTTGATACCAAACTGCTTCTTCTTACCTCCAGCATGGGCCTCAGTAACAACAGCACAGAGAGTAGCCCAACCTAAACCTTTGCTCTGACCGTGGGCTAGAACAACTACTCGAGCAAGTAGAGAACCATCCTCATCCATAACTGGTAGATCCACCCCAACAATAGGTGCTAGATCCACCTGTAAACAGGCGCCTATGTGCTTCACAGCTCCATAGAGCCCATCCCTATCAGTAATACCCAGAGCATCAAACCCCAGGTTATGAGCTGTTTCAACCAACAGCTCAGGACTATTAGCTCCATAGTGGGAAGAGAACCCCGAGGCTACGTGAAGGTGGGTAAAGCTCATAAATCCTCCTATAGGAATTATTCGAACAAATGTTCGGATATAGAAGTTTATAGGTTTGGGGCGACATTGCAAGTCGGCTCCCATGTCAGACAGGTAGTGTAGTTTCCTAAATAGAGACAATTTCTTTAAAAAAGATTCCCGAAGGACAATATGTTTACACAACTTTCTCTTACCAGGTTTCAGGGTTTCGCAAACACGGCGGAAGTACCAATTAAGCCGCTAACTCTAATATTTGGGCCAAATGCCTCTGGTAAGAGTTCGCTAATTCGAAGTTTGCTACTTGCAAGGCAGTCATTGATTGCTACTACTCGATTTAACGTAGGAAGAATTGGATTTGAATATGAGGGTGAAGACATATCTCTAGCTAGTTTCGCAAACGTTGTGTACAAACATGATGAAAAATCAAGTTACGTCATTGAACTAACGATAAATCAAATTTCTGACTTGATGAACAGTGCCGCTAGAAGTAACTTAAGGGATGCAAAGATGAGAACAGGGCTCATTGATCTTGAGGGACTAGTAGAAGAAATTAAAACTGGTTGGGAAGTCTCAAAAGATAAAGCTGTTAAAGCAACAAATTTGACAGTTAAATTCCTAGGTGTAGATGAACCATTCAGAATCAACTTTACAAATATGAAAAAAACCTTCAGTGAAAAGAAGTTAGTCCTTGATTATGAAGTCGGCATCTCCGGTCTCGGAGGGCTGATATCGCTAATAGATTCTGCTCTAAAATCCCCACTTTCTGAGGAAGAAAAATTAAAGCAGTGGATTTTCCAAGATAGACCAATTGATGAAAAGGGTTGGTCCACAACATACAAAAAAAAGCTGAAAACAGAACTTTCTGATGTTCAAGGTACCCTATACGAACTTTCCTTCGGACTCTATAACGGAAACTTCATCCGCATGAAATCACAAAGTCAACCAGGCTCTATTATTGGAGGCAACATATCTCAAATCTTGGAATTTCAACAGTCAATAGTGACCAGAAGCTTGAGATCTATTAGACACATTGGACCCTTGAGAGAAATGCCCAAGAGGCTTACATATGAAGCAGGAATCATTGAAGCATTCGAAGAAGACTCTCAAATTGTAGAAATTGAACCACTTGAAAATGAAGTTTCTAACTGGCTGCTTGAATTAACTGAGGGCAGATACAGGTTAAGCCCTGTTGAGAATTACCTAGGTAAAGTCAGATGGCTAGGAGCCATCAAATCACAAATTCTCACGGACAATAGAACCGGAACTCCAGTCACATTTCAAGATGTTGGCGTTGGATTGAGCCAGATACTGCCCATCTTAGAAACTATTTCAAAAGCTTCAGCAGTTAGAGGACAAACAATTCTCATAGAGCAACCCGAGCTGCATCTGCATCCAAAGATGCAAGCTAATTTGGTTGATTTATTCATCTCTTATGTCTCAAAGTCGCCTGGTACCCGAGGTATTATTGCGGAAACGCATTCCGAGGCAATGCTGTTGCGCATCCAAAAAAGAATTCGAGAAGGAACTCTTGACCCTTCTCTCGTACAGATAATTTACGTAGATCAGTCACCACAGTCTCCAGAAGACTCGTTAAGTGAAGGTAATTTTGCGTTTCCCTTGCCGCTTGACGAGAACGGTGACTTTATTATGCCAATGCCGAATTCGTTTAGTTCTCTGAGATTCGAAGACATGATCTGATGAGAACATTAGTTTCTGTGTCCGATGACCCTACTGAATGGTTTGAAAAGCTCGATCCGCAGGGTCTTAGATTACTAATTAGCCAAATTAGGCAGTGTGCCATTTTTATTCCCTCATCTTCTGGCAAAAAGACATTGCGAAAATCAATCTTGGGTCTCAGTGAAGCTTCAAGAGACCTAATCTCTGAGCTTATTGAACAAGTTCCGATGGCGTCGGTGGGCAGGCAGGTCAATTACGACACCAAAATTGGTTTGCGACAGAATGAACTGTCTACTTTTGATTCAAAGGCGAATGAAATAATGAATATTTCTCAATTGAGAAGCGAAATGGCTACAACTGAGGAGCCAAGTTCCGCAGTGTTCGCTCGCACTATTGGAATACTAGCGGAATCCGCTGATCGCGTGGAAATTTTTGATAAATATTTAGTTTCCAGTGTTATGAAAAATCGGCATTGGGCATTAGGGTGGCTCCTCGATTACAAGGACTTACAGGTATCTCTAGTTTCAGAAGTTTCAAAATCAACGAGAGAAATCTGGGATTTAAATTCAACTTCCAATTTGGAGTGGGAAAATAGAATTTCCGAAATTAGAGATTCATGGGGGAAATTACTCAATTTGCATCGCTCTAGTAAGAGCGACCAAGGCCTATCAAGTATTCACTTAATTAAGGCAGAGCAAGGTGCTCTTCGTAATCGCTTCATGATTTTCTATTTTTCTGAAAACCAGCCAATATCTTTGACTATGTCTCATGGCTTGGAAGATCTCAGCCGACCTAAAATGAGGGAAGAAACTCAATTTGCGCTTGAATGGAAAGCTGACAAAGTCACATCTATTCCAATTTCCTGGCAATCGGATAAGAATGCAAAAGCACTTGCAACTCTTACCTGGAGAGGTAGCAAATTACAAAGCATTTCTTCAAAAGAATTTCCTGCTATTCAAACCGACTAAGCAGCTTCCAGCTATTTGCAGCAGTGTTATGAAGTAACTCAAAAGGGCACTTAGAGCCATCCCCGGTAGCTATGAACCGCCACATCTCTACTTCAACAGCACCTGAACCTATTCCTCTGTGGGCTCTTTCTCCTACCCACCATTCAGTCCTGGCAAACCATCTAACTGGTCTCGAGCTAACCTGATAGTCCTTTTTTCTCCATCTGAAGAGGGTAGGAATACCCTCTTGATCCACTAAAACAGACACAGCTTCGTCTATACGACCCATAAATCACCCTAACAAGACTCTCGAACATATGTTCGGATATTAGAGTTTATAGGTTTGGTCTGACATTGCAAGTTTCAATTGCCCTCAGCCATTTCAAAAACTAAAACTGATCATCAGCATCCCTAAGTCTTATGGCTGTAGGCTTCAATCTCATTCAAATAATGTTGCGGAGTGGGAAATGCTATCGGAATACGGAACTGAACAAGTTGGGATTTCGGCAGAAATTGCAATTGCTGATCTTTCAAAGGTGACCGTTGACTCTCTTTACAGGCAACGAGGCCGAGCTGAGTTAAGTGATCACATCAAACCAGCAGTATCTGGGCTGATAGCGAAATTGCCAAAAATTGATTCTCACGAAGCAGAGGGGCAAAATCCAATTGATTTCTTGCTTACCGGAAGCAAAACTCTTTCAGTGAAGTCAAACATGCGGGAGCTTGGTAAAGTGGCCCCCCAGATACTAGGGCAACCAACGGACAAAACATTTTGGGCAAAAATGCCTCATTTAGTCCCCCTAGGAATCGATGTTCAAGAGTTGTCGTACCAAGAATCCGCAAGACTTTTCAAGAGTGCCGCGCAATCAAATATTGTTGAACTATTAGGAACTTATTGGAACCTGCTATTTCATTGTGACTACATTATTTGGGTGTATGAGGTACTCGGCAAAGATGGAGAATTATCAAATCGACCTAAGGCAATACTACTGGAGAAAATCAAAAGCCCTGCTTGGGACGAAACAAGAATCTCCTTTACGAAGAACCTAGATAACTGGAATGAGAGTTGCACCGTGAAATACAACAATGTGACTATAGGCGAATTCCAGGTGCACAACAATCGAAATTGTTTTAAATTTAGATTCGATGGGAGAGGGCTTGTCGAATCTGGGTTGATTTAAACTACCAATATGTTCTCTGCAAGGGGTTCGAGGCGATAGCTCAATTTCTCAAAGAACTCTCTTTCGCGCTCAACTATGATTGTGTTGCGTCCGAGAAGTATGGCAGCTTCACCAGTGGACCCAGAGCCTCCAAAGCCGTCAAGTACTAAGTCGTTCGGATTTGAGTACAAAGCAACCAAAAACTGTAAAAGGGCAACTGGCTTTTCTGTGGGGTGAAGACGGTTTCCGACCTTAAGCGGATTCTGAACGTAGTTGGGGACACACGCTTGAAAGTATTCCTCACCTGCAGTGTTTGTCTTGTAAATAGCAAGAGTTCGACTGGAGGCCTCTTTCTTTGACTGCTCAAGTGTTTGCTTGACAATTTCGAGAACTTCATTTGTGTGTGACTCAGGAATGAGATCATTGACTTTTTTATTAAGCAGAGCTTCTCTGATTTTTGAATATACAATCGTGCTAACTTTGTCGGCGATTATGGTGCTCTCAATCAAACGCTCATCCAAAGATTGATTCTCAATGCTTACGTCTGAGTTGAATGTGACATTTTTTCCTTCCTTGACGCCGACGATTATGTATTCATTCGCGCTCATCGGCATGTACTGCCTGTTTACAGGCACAGCATTGTTTTTTCTCCATGTAATCACTCGTCTTGGACTTAGGCCATTTAGCCTCATGGCATCCATAAGGTGGGAGATGTACACATCTGCGCAGAACACAGCAAAACTTCCGCCGCGGCGCAATACACGTGACCATTCAGCGGACCAAGTGTTCAAGTTGGTCAAAAAATCTTCTTGGGCGTAAGAGTCCCAGTTTTCGCCACTTTGTTCATCAAATTGGTAAGAGTGTATGGTGTTCTTCTCGTATGTTGCGAAGTTTGTATTTTTAGAAATATTAAACGGTGGATCCGTCAATACAAAATCCACCGTCCCATTTGGAACGAAAGAAAAATTGTCGCCGTGATGCAATGTTGCTTGAGCCAAGGTGAACCTTTCAATTACTTATGTACAAAAATCTTAACTTGAACGTCAGACAATTCAATTTTCGCGATTGGCTGCACACCCAGACTAATTGAAAGATCAAGGGTTTTGAACTTATACACAAGTATTTGAGAAAGTTGCGAGCTTCAGCCCTTCAAAACCAAAAGTTTTCATTTTGAATTTTCGAGAGTTAAAACTAGTGATTTACCACTTTCTCTGAGTTTCCATTGTCAATCAACACAGGCCAGAAATTACCTGCTCAACAATGTGGTCAGAATAATTGCCTAGTTCGTTTAGAAGGTCTTGTGTTGTGTTTTCTGGCTCTTCTGGTTGTCTGGGTCTAACCATTCGGCCATAGATGAGTCAGATAGAAGTATTGAGCTCCTCTTATGATTAGAGGCTAGAAGTGCTGCTGAATCTCCAATGAGATTTGCGGAAGAAAGCAGCCATCTTGAGCGATCATCTGGCTTCTTGAGTGGGTCTAGCCACCAGTCATAAATACCAGCTAGAGCAAGCATGCCTTGGTCGCCTGCGTTGATGTAGAAAGGCTGTTTAGAGCCGTCTTCTTTGATTTGCCATTCGTAATAGCCAGAAACTGGCATTACGCAGTGCTGTCTAAGAACAGCGTTTCTCAAGACTGGCTTTCGCAGGTCTGGTTTTAGGTTGGCATTGAACTTCAGGTCCTTTGGTACTTTGAAGCTCGGGACAGGGCGTACTAGTTAATTATGAGTGTGCTCGATGAGGTTACTGAGCCTGCAGATGTTGTCACTGTAATCTTGCCGCTGGTAGCACCTGCTGGGATTACGAACTTAAGTGATGTTGCACTAGCTCCTGGAGATACTGTCACTGGAGTTGATCCAATGGTGACTGTTGCATCGGTTAGAGCGGTTCCCTTGATGGTAACAACTGTTACACCATTCTTACCTGTTGTAGGGGTGAATGATGTGACTGTGGGTGTTGGTGGAGTCACAGTGAATGAAGAGGTGTAAACAACACCAGCACCGGTTGTGAGCTTGATTGGGCCGGTTAGTGCACCAGTTGGAACAACTACAGTAAGTGTTTCACCATCGTTGATTACTGGCTTAGCGGTTTTGTTACCTCCGAAAACTATGCTTGAGGCCTTCAAGTTTGAACCTGTAATAGTCACAGTCTGGCCGACTTTAGCTGCTGCAGTTGTTGTTGTTACTACTGCCGCCTGGTAAACAAACTTGCTTGTAGTAGTTGTGCCACCTGGGTTAGTTGCACTGATCTTCGAGCCTGATACAACTCCGGCAGGAACAGTGATAACTACTGTTGTTGCAGTTACGATGCTGAACTCAGCATTTACGCTACCGATAGTGATTGATGTGGCTGAGGCTAGGTTAGTGCCGCTCAATGCGATTTCTGATCCTACTTCTTTGACTACAGAAGCGGTCATAGTGATTGCAGGCTTTGAAGTAACTGATGAGCTAGCAGAAAAAGTAGTAGGAGCGGAAGCTGTTCCTAGGGTGTTAGTAATACGGAAGGTACCCTTTTGTGTGACTGAAGGGGATAGCAAAGTCATTCTTGTTCCAGCAGCGTTCACTGAAAGAAGAGTAACCGATGTGCTGATTGCAGCCAGCTTTGAAGTGGCTGGGGTGTAAAGGGTAACTGTGTTACCTAGAGCTGCATCGAGGTTGGTTCCTACGATATCTATTGCCTGACCTCTCTTACCTGATGTGGCAGAGATGGCAGTGATTGTCGGTGCTTCAGCTGGTTTGTAGCAAGAGGAAGAGGACGTTGAGCCTGTAGTGGCTGTTGTGAATCCGTTTGGACAGGCTGTGGCTGTCGTGGCACCTGCTGCGGAGGCTTCTGCTGTAACAAA
>CANKLZ010000036.1 GCA_947483795.1 Micrococcales bacterium
GCATCTTCACTTCTTTGAGTGCAGCAAGTCGAAGAATAGGTGCAACAGAAGTTAGACCTTCAGCTGTCTGAGATAGACGCTTTAGAACTTCTCGCTTTGAGTAACCCTTACCAAGCATCTCTCCTGCTTTGTGGTTACGAGATAAAGGTGATTCTGAGGTAGCAATCAGATCTCCGAGGCCAGCAAGTCCAACCATGGTCTTTCTTTTTGCTCCATGGGCCACAGCAAATCTTGAGATCTCAGCCAATCCTCTAGTCATGATCGATGCCTTGGTGTTCTGGCCATAGCCCACACCATTGACGATTCCAATGGCAACAGCGATTAGGTTCTTTAGAATTCCACCGAACTCAGTGCCAATGACATCTTTGTTAGTAAAGGTGGTGAAGTAACTATTAGTAGAAGCTGCCGCTACTTTGGCAGCATTTGCTTTAGATGTGCAGGCAGCCACACAAGCTGCTGGCTGCTCACTTGCAATTTCAAGAGACAAGTTAGGTCCTGAGACAACACAGATTAGATCTTTATCGATCTTTAGGACATCTTCAATAACTTCACTCATGCGAAGTGATGAGCCTTGCTCAACACCTTTCATAAGAGATACAACAATTGCGCCTTCTTCAATGAAGTGGCCCCACTGCTCAAGGTTTGTTCTCAGCGACTGAGATGGCACAGCGATATAAACCTGCTCTGCACCTTTGAGGACTTCTTCAATATTTGATGAAACTACTAATTCTTCAGGCAGATTTATGCCAGGCATGTAATCACCGTTGCGGTGAGTGGTGTTTATCTCTTCGGTTAGCTCCTCACGACGAGACCAAAGTAAGACATCATTGCCTGCATCTACTAATACCTTGGCGAATGTGGTTCCCCAGGAACCTGCACCGATAACTGCTATACGAGCCATGATTACTTGCCCTTCGGTTTCTTGACGACAACCCTGCCGTTAGTGACTTTAGCGTGAGCAGGAAGTGGTTCTAACCCTGCAGCTGCTCTTCTGTCATTCTCTGCTTTGATAACAAGAAACTTCTTGTAATTACCGTGCTCAGGTAGGCCATGCTCGGAAGGAATAAATCTCTTTGCTGGAGCTTTTTCTCCTCTGAGCTCTTCAACAAGCTTGGTGATTTCAACCATCACACCATCGCTTAGAGATACCAGTTCATCAACATTCATCTTCTTGTCTTTATAGACAGCCATGTCGATTGGTTTACCAATAATCATGTTGACCTTATGCCAAGGCTTAGGTCTGATCTTTGAAGAATAGGTTTCCATAACCTTCTCAGTTCCCCATTGACCAAGGGGCACAATAGGAACACCAGTTTCTAAAGCCAAACGAATAGCTCCAGTTCGTGCTCTCATCGGCCACTGGTTTGGCTCTCTAGTTAGAGAGCCCTCAGGAAAAATAGCGATGCAGTGACCAGATCGAAGGACCGTGTATGCAGATTCCATTGGATCTTTGTTACCACGGCCTGTTCTAAAGACAGGAATCTGGCCACAGGCTAATAAAACAGGTCCAACAATAGGAGTTCTAAACAAACCTTCTTTAGCAAGGAAGTGCGGAGCTCGCTTTAACTTGAAGAACATCATGTATGCAACAGCAAGAGCGTCCAAAGTCGTTACGTGATTAGCAGCTAGAACATAACCTCCTGTTTTAGGCAGGTTTTCTTTACCAGTAACTTTAATTCTGAAAATCAGTGCCATGAATATTCTTAGCAGCCACGCCAATAAAAACATTTGCCAAGTTCTCTCAACGCCTGGACGTAAGTCCGGCATCTTGACTGATTCAGCGCTCTTTCTAGCCATCGATTACTCCGAGTAGGTGAACTGCGCACCTAGGGCAGTTAGCTTGTCTAGGAAATGCTCATATCCTCTAGAAATAAGTTGGACGTTAGAAACGTTTGAGACACCCTCAGCTGCCAAAGCAGCAACAATGTGGCTAAAGCCACCACGAAGATCAGGAACTCTGATGTCTGCTCCATGCAACTTGGTTGGGCCTGATATCACGGCAGAGTGATTAAAGTTTCTTTGTCCAAAGCGGCATGGGTTACCACCTAGGCATTCGCGATAGATCTGAATCTGAGCACCCATCTGAACTAGTGCATCGGTGAAACCAAATCTGTTTTCATAAACAGTTTCGTGAACAATAGACAAACCGGTAGCTTGAGTAAGCGCAACTACTAGTGGTTGCTGCCAGTCAGTCATAAAGCCAGGGTGCACATCCGTTTCAATAACAACAGGTTGCAACTGGCCACCAGGGTGAGAGAAGCGAATACCGTCATCTTCGATAACGAAAGCTCCACCGATTTTTCTGAAGACGTTTAGGAAGGTCGTCATCTCTTGCTGACGAGCACCGCCAACCATGATCTCACCACTAGTAGCCAATGCAGCTGCAGCCCAAGAAGCTGCTTCGTTTCTATCAAATAGTGCTCGGTGTGAATAGCCGCTAAGACTTGCAACACCTTCAATGCGGATAACCCGATCGGTGTCAACAGAGATGATAGCGCCCATCTTTTGCAAGATAGCAATCAGATCCATAATCTCTGGCTCAACAGCAGCTCCAGTTAGCTCAGTTAGGCCTTCAGCCTTAGTAGCTGTAAGTAGAACCTGCTCGGTTGCTCCAACGCTTGGGTAAGGCAAAGAAATCTTTGCACCTTTCAAACCGTTAGGAGCTGACATGCGAGTTCCGTTAGGAAGTTTTTCAATAACAGCACCGAAGCTACGCAGTACTTCTAGGTGGTAATCAACAGGACGGTCTCCGATGTGACACCCACCAAGATCTGGAATAAAGGCCTCGCCCAACTGGTGAAGCAGTGGTCCACAAAACAAAATAGGAATTCTAGAAGAGCCAGCGTGAGCATCAATGTCAACCATGCGAGCTGATTTCACATTAGTTGGATCTAACTTCATTACACCTGAGTCACTAAAATCGATCTTCACACCGTGAAGTTCTAGCAGTCTCTGCACTACCTCAACATCGCTGATCTTAGGAACATCACGAAGCTCGCTAGCGGTATCACCTAGCAAGGCGGCCACCATGGCTTTGGTCACAAGGTTCTTAGAGCCACTTAGCTGAACTCTTCCGTGAAGTGGCTTGCCACCTTGAATTTGAATCTGACTCATTTAGCTCCTAGTGCCGGTAGTGTCTTGGGCATCCAATTAGGTCTTCTTGCTTCGAAGTCGGTAATCGAACTCTCATCTCTAAGGGTAAGACCGATGTCATCAAGACCTTCTAATAAACGCCAACGTGTGTATTCATCAATTGAGAACTCAACGCTCAAATCCCCCAAAGTAGCGGTTCTTTGAACCAAATCAATGCTTATTTCAACCCCTGGATTGGCAAGTATTGCATCCCAAAGCTTCTGCGTATCTTCATCAGTAATCTCACCAGCAATAAGCCCTTGCTTACCAGAGTTACCTTTAAAAATATCGGCAAACTTAGAAGACAGCACAGCCTTGAAACCATAGTCACGAAGAGCCCAGACAGCATGCTCACGAGATGATCCTGTTCCAAAGTCGGGACCTGCAACCAAGACAGAAGCGTGCTTATATACAGGGTCATTCAAAATAAATTCAGGGTCATTTCGCCAAGAAGCAAATAACGCATCTTCAAAACCTGTTTTTGTAATTCGCTTTAGATAAACAGCAGGGATGATCTGGTCAGTATCAACATTTGATCTTTGCAGTGGAACAGCGATCCCACTAAAGGTGGTGAACTTCTCCATTAGTTCTCCTCCAAATCAGCAGGAGCGGACAAGGTGCCACGAATAGCTGTAGCAGCTGCTACTAGTGGAGACACTAGATGTGTTCTAGCTCCCTTGCCCTGACGACCTTCAAAGTTTCTGTTTGAGGTTGATGCTGCTCGCTCCCCTGGTGCTAACTGGTCTGGGTTCATACCCAAACACATTGAACAACCTGCAAATCGCCACTCGGCACCAAAGTCTAAAAAGATTTTGTCTAAGCCTTCGTGCTCAGCCTCTAAACGAACTCGAGCACTACCAGGAACTACCAGCATGCGAATGTTCGCTGCTTTTGTTTTGCCTTTGAGGATTGCAGCAGCAGCTCTTAGATCTTCAATTCTTGAGTTAGTGCAAGAACCTAGGAACACAGTGTCAACCTTGATATCTTTCATCTTGGTTCCAGCTACTAGATCCATGTACTCAAGTGCTCTGACTGCGGCTGCTTTATCATTAGGGTCAGTAAAGGAATCAGGACTAGGAACCACATCGTTTAGCGATACACCTTGACCCGGGTTAGTCCCCCAGGTAACAAAAGGATCCAAAGTATTTGCATCTAAGAAAACTTCTTCATCAAATACTGCATCTTTATCTGTTGCTAAAGAATCCCAATACTTGACTGCTTCATCCCAGTTAGAACCAGTTGGAGCATGCACTCTGCCTTTGAGGTAGTCATAGGTAATTTGATCTGGAGCAACCATTCCAGCTCTAGCTCCTGCTTCAATTGACATGTTGCAAATAGTCATTCGAGCTTCCATAGACAAATCTCTAATGGCTGAGCCACGGTATTCAAGAACATAGCCTTGGCCACCGCCGGTGCCTATCTTGGCAATAACAGCCAAGATGATGTCTTTAGAGGTAACTCCTGCTCGAAGCTTGCCATCAACATTGATAGCCATAGTCTTGAAAGGCTTCAGCGGCAAAGTCTGGGTTGCTAGAACATGCTCAACTTCACTGGTTCCAATGCCTATAGCCAAAGCTCCAAAAGCTCCATGGGTTGAAGTGTGTGAGTCACCACAAACAACGGTGATACCAGGCATGGTTAGCCCTAACTGTGGTCCAACAACATGAACAATCCCCTGCTCAATGTCGCCAAGAGAGTGAATGCGAATACCGAACTCTTTAGCGTTATGTCTAAGCGCCTCAATCTGAGTTCTGCTGGTTGGGTCAGCAATTGGCTTGTTGATATCGATGGTTGGGGTGTTGTGGTCTTCGGTAGCAATAGTTAGATCTGGTCTTCTGACCGGTCTTCCGGCCAACCTAAGACCATCAAAAGCCTGTGGGCTGGTTACCTCGTGAATAAGGTGGAGGTCAATGAACAATAAATCAGGTGCACCGTTCTCCCCTTTGACCACAACATGGTCATTCCACACCTTTTCGGCGAGGGTTAGGTTCGATTTAGTCACTTTGACACCTTCAATACGGCTGAACTAGAAGTTTACCAGCGTGGGCTAGATTGGCTAAGTGAGTGATATCGAGCATATTCAACGCAGAACCATCAAAGTACTGGCTTTAGGCCAGGTTTTAGGCGGATTCGGCCTAGGTTCTGTGCTCTCCATTGGTTCATTGCTAGCCAAAGACCTAAGCGGATCTGAGGCCTGGGCAGGCTCAGCAGCCACCTTTAGCACCCTAGGTTCAGCTATCTGGGCTATTCCTTTAGCCAGATTGGCTTATGCCAGAGGGAGAAGGGTTTCCCTTGCTTTGGGTGCAGGCTTTGCAATCACTGGTGCTATTGCAGTAATAAATGCAGCAGGCATTCGATCTTTCCCGCTACTACTTCTAGGCATCTTCCTGCTAGGTGCAGGATCAGCTACCTCCCTGCAAGCACGCTTTGCAGCAACCGACATCCCATCAGCTGGCAAAACAGGGCGTTCGATTGGACTAGTAGTTTGGGCAACAACAGTTGGTGCTGTTACGGGCCCTAATCTATTTGGTCCAGGTGAAGAATTAGGTAGAGCACTTGGGCTTGCTCCACTGGCAGGACCGTTCCTCTTTACTGTGGCAGCACAAACCTGTTCGACACTAGTTTTCTGGTTTGGTCTAAGGCCTGACCCATTGAAATACGCCCAAGAACTTCGTAAAGATGCAGGCAAGACCAAACACAAGATTTCTTTCAAGTCAGCTATTCAAACCCTCAAATCATATCCAGTAGCCAAGTTTGCAGTTATGAGCATCGCTTTGTCACACATGGTTATGGTTTCAGTGATGGCAATGACTCCAGTTCATCTTCAGCATATGGGCTATGACATTGTTGTAGTTGGTTTCACAATAAGTTTGCACATCGCTGGTATGTACGCCATGTCTCCTGTGATGGGATATTTAGCCGACAAACTAGGAAAGATCCAAACCATCTTTATTGGCCAGGCTCTTTTTGTAGCAGCTCTTTTGTTTGCAGGTCTAGGTCACGCTGATCGTTTGATGGTAACCATTGGTCTTACTCTTCTAGGTTTAGGCTGGTCAGCATCAACAGTTGCAGGATCTGCACTGCTATCTGCCACTTTGCCTCCGGAAGAAAAAACAAACGTTCAAGGGCTTAGCGATTCACTGATGAATCTAAGCGGAGCTTTTGGTGGTGCTATTGCAGGGCTGCTGTTAGCAAGTTTTCACTTTGAAGGACTAAACGCAATTGCCCTGATACCAGTCACAGTAGTTACGGTTTTGATCTTTGCTATCTCAAAAAAGAATAAATTAGCGAATAGCTAGTAGTTCATCCCAAGTGGGACCTGAGCAGCCACCTTCTTTTTGAATAGAGAACTCTGCAGCACGACAAGCTAGCTCTAATGATTCCTGCAAACCATTGCCAGTTGCTAATGCCGCTAGGAAAGCACCGGTGTGGACATCGCCTGCACCATTGGTGTCAACTACTGGAACTCTTTTACCAGGGGCTGAAGCAACCACCTTACCCTGATGGTGTAATTCAGCTCCTTCAGAACCTTTGCGAAGCAATAACCAGCACTCAGCAGATACGAAAGAGGAAAGTCTCTCAAACTCACTCTGGTTACAAGAAATTAGAGCTGCGTTTTGACCAAGCCAAGTTAAAACTTCATCACTAAGTTGCGCTGTTGTTGGTCCTGGATCAAAAACAATCTTGCTTTTGATAAGACCACTGGCAAATAATTCTTCAAAGGCAGCTTTAGAGGTTGGGTAAACAAGTTCATAGCCATAAACAACTAGCCAAGCATCAGCAGCGTACTCATATTGTTTTAGTTCATCAAATTTTCTAATGCCTTCGGCGCCACTTTGAGTAACAAAGCTTCGCTGCCCGTTAGGTTCAACCAAAGTAATACAAAGCCCTGAATCTCCAGTTGAGTAGTCCTCGACCCCTAAAGCATCAACATTTTCTTGAGCCATGGCTTCACGAATCATATCTGCCCTAGGGCCTTTACCTAGAGGGGTGCAGTGGCCAACACTTAGCCCAAGCCTTGACGCAGTTGCCTCCAAGTTGAGTGCTCCGCCTACTCGGCTAAAGCTCTTGGTGGCCAATACATCGCCACCAGGGGTAGGTAGGTTTGGCACATAGGTAATCTGATCCACTAGCCCACTGGCTAAGGAGAGGATTCCTGAGGGTCGAAATTCATCTAAATTCATCACTACTAGCCTAGCCTTCGGGCTTAAATCAAAAGCACCTCCAAGATAAAAGCCCTTGGAGGTGATATTTGTGACCCCAGCGGGATTCGAACCCGCGCTACTGCCGTGAGAGGGCAGCGTCCTAGGCCGCTAAACGATGGGGCCGAAGAGCAACCTCTCTATTATGCCAGAGTCTTTGATGGCTTGCCAGAGCGAGACTGATTAGGCCAATACATTCAATGATTTGGGAGAGACTACACAGGTTACTGGCGAAGCACCTACGTGCTCGCCATCAGAATATGCAGGCATACCCGGAGAATGGAGCTCGATACTCTCGACCCTGATTATTTCTACAGCTGGATGCCCAACATGGCCACCATAGTAGACCGTTGGGAATATTTTAATCAGTTCAAGTCGGCTTATGGCATTCAAGATGAAGAGATCTAACTTGCCATCATCAACTTTTGCTTCTGGGGTAATAAGCAGTCCACCACCGTATGAAGGTGAGTTAGAAACTGTGCAGAGAATAGCTTCAAATACTCTTTCAACTCCGTCAACTACTGCCCTGTATGGAATTGGCTTGAAGGCAGCTAATTCTCTATACATAGCAAAACGATATTTGATTGGACCGGTGATCCACTTCCACTTATTGGCCCTGGCATTACAAAGGGCATCAAATCCTGCAGAAACTGCACCAAAGGAATAAAAAGTTCTGTCATTTGACTTTGATTCAATCAAGTCAACTTTGCGAGTATTTCCAATCTTTGCCACCAGCGCCGCTACACCTTCAACAACGTTATGAATTGGTAGCCCTAGTGCTCTTGCAGAATCATTGCCTGTTCCAGCCGCGATAAGACCAACAGGAATATTGCTCTTCACAACTGCATTCACACCGAGGTGGAACATGCCATCACCACCAACAACTACTAAACCATCAATGACTTTTTTCTCAACTGCCTCTTTAGCATTCTTAGCTGCAGCTATAAAGTTCTCTGCAGAAAGATCAATAATCTCAATCGCATGCTTAGCAAATTCAGCTAGCGCCTGTTCCCCGAAACCTTTTCCCTTGCCTCTACCTGAGGTCGGGTTAATAACTATTCCAAAAGTGGTCATTTCAACTTTCCAAGTGAATATGCATTTAGTGTCACAAAGAGCACCGATAGTGACCCTAGCAGCGCTGCTAAGGCAGGAGGAGTATCAACTTGCAATGGTGACACAATCGAAACAAAGAATGCTAGAGACAAAACACCGTAGCCTAAGCCAAAACCTAGCCCTAGGTTAGTTCGTTTTCGAAGTCGAGAACTGAGGGCTATTATCTGGGCTGCCAGCTCAGGATCAGCACTTCTTACTTGGATATCTGCTTCAAATGAAGACTTCTCTAAATCATGTTCTAATGCGATGCTCAGATCTGCCTGCCGAAGTAATTCAGATTCAGTAAATGGGTCAGAGATTACTCCAACTTTTACCCCATTAGCCTGCTGTGATTCAAGAAGCGAAATCTTTCTTGGAGGAGATAGCTCTGCATACACCTCAGCGATAGCTAGTTGGCCTGCTTTGTGTTGAGCTGTTCCAGCTGAGTCCCCAGTTGCCATGCCAACTCTGATTCTTTCTTTAGCAACCAGATAAACCGCTTTTGTAGAGCTGGGCCTAACTGCATCAGTAAATCTAAACAAACCCTCTAGCACCCCATCAACTACTACACAGACAATTGAGTAGCCACTCTTGGTGCTTTCATCTGCATAGATCAGTTCTTGAATTTCCATTCGGATATTTCTTTGAATCAGTAATGAAGTTGAACCAACCAAAACTTGATGGCCTGAAACATTTCCTTCCACTCCAAAACCCAGATGTTCAATGAAATCTTTGGGTTTAGTTATCTTCAATTTTGCATTATCAGCAGATCTAATTATGGCTTGAGCCATTACATGGCTAGACATGGATTCGACGCTTGCAGCTAGAGCAAGAAGCTTATGCTCGTCACCAATGGTTGAGTTTGCCGCCAAATGTATTGAATTAACTCCCTTGGGTGGCTCGGTTAGTACTCCACTTTTGGTGAATAAAACAAGATTTAACTTATTAGCATTTTCGAAGGCTCGTCTATTTCTAATCAGTATTCCAGAACCCGTAGCAGCCCTTAGAACACTAGAGATAGAAACTGGAACTGTTAAAGCTAAGGCTTGAACATAAGTAACAAGTAAGACCGCAGAGAATAGTGATAGAGAAGCGCTCAAATCGAATTCCGCACTTGTTGAAAGAACTACTGAGAAAACTGCGGCCACTAAAACAAAAACGGGCCAATACCTGGAAATCTGATTTACAATCCTGTCTTTTTTCGAAACTTGTCGCTCAGCTGCTTCAATCAGGGTTTGGGCTTCTTGTGATTCCCAAGGGTTTCTTACTGCCCTTTCGACCCTTGCAGCGAACCAGAGACTAAGCCCCACAAGAACCAAGGCAATACCGAACTGAATCCATAAATGCGGATTCAAGATGGCTGCGACTAAAAGAGAAAGCAGCGCTAGTACACTTAGACAAATTTGGACTCGTGCCTTGGGTGCGTTACTTATTCTGACTTTAGAGGCCTTCAGGCCATCGTTTTCGGTTTCGGTGTTCATAACCTAACAAGGTTACCCGAGCGACTAAGGTCTAAGCATGAAGATAACTAAGCAAGGACATGCCTGCCTAATCTTTGAAGAGCAGGGTAAGAAGCTATTGCTAGACCCAGGTGCTTACAGTGAACCACAGGTAGGACTAACCGATGTAGTGGCTGTAGTAATAACTCATGCTCATGATGACCACTGTTTTGAAGCACAGCTAGACCGCCTACTAGCGACCAACCCAGACCTCATGATCTTTGGCCCTCCTCAGGTCTGCACACGTCTGGCTAACTACAACACCACTGCTGTTTACCATGGTGATCACTACCCGGTAGGGCCCTTCACAGTTGAATTCATGGGTGATCTTCACGCTCAGATCCATCACAGCATTCCAGTTATTGAAAACAGAGCAGTTCTTATAAATGACCGAGTCTTCTACCCAGGAGATTCATTCACGCTGCCAGATAGAGAAGTTGAATTGCTTGCCGTTCCAACAAGTGCCCCATGGCTCAAGATTGGCGAAGTAATGGATTTCGTTTCAGCTATCAAACACAAGAAATCCATTGCCACACACAATGCCCTACTAAGTGAGTTTGGCCATGCCCTCAATAACGGCAGAGTGAAACAACTTACTGAAGCTCAAGGTGGAGAATTCACATTCTTACTTGATGGTGAGTCAATAGAAATATAGTTTTCGTATCTCCCGCTTAAAGCAAAACAGCCAGACCTTTTAGTCTGACTGTCAAAGCTGGGGTACCAGGACTCGAACCTAGAACAAATGAACCAGAATCACTCGTGTTGCCAATTACACCATACCCCAAGGGATTTGCTTCAAGCTTTCGCTCGACTCCCCATTCTACCTAGGACTATAAACCTCGAGCAAACAGGCTAAGACGAGCAAGGGTTTCAGC
>CANKLZ010000037.1 GCA_947483795.1 Micrococcales bacterium
CAGCAGCGGTCCACTAGACCTGTGACCGCTAACTCAGTGGTTCTTAGCATTGCTTTGACGGGAACATCAGAGATTGAGACGTCTGCAGAGCCTGAGGCTGGGATTATGACTTCTTTGTGAGCAACAACCCCATAATCCTCTTTGAGGGCCTGAATGGCGCAAATAGCGGAGGTATTGGCAGGCTTTGTGACCACAAAGCTGACAGAAGTATTGGTCTTGTCAATGACCTCAAATGAGGTGGTTTTGACCGCTGGATCGTTCTTTGCTGTTAGGGCTGCCCAGCTAGCCCAGGTTATAAATAGGGCGGCAAATACGCCTGCTGTGATGATTATGGCAAGGCGTCTTTTGCCCTCTTGCTGAGGGCTCTTGCCATATCGCTGGGCTATTTGCTCTGGTAACTGCTGCACAGGTTAAGGTTAACTCATGAACTTCAATACATTGTTACTTAAAGCCGAAGGCGAAGCAGAACAGATTGCTGTTAGCCCTGGAACTGTCGGTTGGATCTTTACCTTTGCCATGGCAATCATTGTTGGCTTTCTAATCTTCGACATGGTTAGAAGAATCCGTAAGGTTCGATACCGTGATGAGATTCAACAAGAAATATCTGAAGAGCAAGCTGCTATTGAAGAAGCTGCTGAACTACAAAAACAGCGTAAGCAGCAGAACTAGTTTCCTAGTGATCCAACTAGTGGGTTGAGGCTCACTAGTAACACTGCTACCCAGTGACACATAAAAGCAATCACTGTTAGTGAATGAAATATTTCATGGAAACCAAAGTGACCTGGGAATGGGTTAGGTCTTTTCATTCCATAGAACACAGCACCTGCTGTGTAACAAAGACCACCAGCAAGAATTAGAACCATAGCTATTACGTTGAAGTTCAAGAAGTCAACGATATAGAACATCGCTGCCCAACCAAGGCCTACATAAAGTGGAACATATAGCCATCTAGGTGCATTGATCCAAAACACTCTGAAGAACACTCCAACCAGTGCTCCTATCCAAACACTTAGAAGTAGAACTACTCCTTTATCACTTTCAAGAGCAAGCATTGCCATTGGGGTGTAGCTACCGGCAATAAGTAAGAAGATGTTGGCATGGTCAATTCTCTTGAGAGTAACTCTCATCGTTGGCTTCCAGTTGAAGCGGTGATACAAAGCAGAGTTACCAAAGAGTAAGAACGAACAAGCAAAGAAGATGGCTGCAGCAACCTTCGGGATTACTCCATCGGCTAGAACCAGAAGAACGATACCTCCGGCAATAACTATTGGTAGGACTCCGGTGTGGATCCAACCTCGCCAGCTAGGTTTAGGGTCTAGGGCTGTATCTGGAACGGTCTCTGTTACTGGAAGATAAAGGGGATCTGGTTGCTCATTGTTCATACCTAAACCCTACCTTTAGGCTTCCTTCATAGGTTTCGGCAGGTAACCTTAAAGGTATGCGTAAGTTGATCTATCGGCTCTATGAGCGGGGAATTCTAGGGGACCTAACCTCAGTTGACCTACCTAAGCACGTAGCTGTGATGCTCGATGGCAATAGACGCTGGGCTGAAAGAAACTTTGGGGCTAAAGCAAAGATTGGTCACACAGCAGGGGGAAAGAAGATTCATGAGTTCCTGGGCTGGTGTGATGAGCTAGAGATTCCAGTTGTTACTTTGTATATGCTCTCCATTGAGAATCTAACTAAAAGATCAACAGATGAGCTAGATGATCTTCTAGCCATCATTGGAAATGTTGCCGAAGAGTTAGCTGAAGCAGCTAAGTGGCGAGTAAGACTTGTAGGGGATAGAGATGCTCTTCCTTCTGAACTTCGAGAGCGTATTGAGATGGCCGAAAAAGCTACCGCTGATCTTCAAGGATTAGATGTGAACCTGGCAGTTGCATACGGTGGTCGCAATGAGATTGCTGAAGCGATGAAACAGATTCTTCGTAAGCATTCAGAAGCTGGCAGCAGCATTGAAGATTTAGCCGAACTACTATCTCCTGAACTTATTACTGAGCACCTATACACCGGTGGTCAGCCTGACCCTGATCTGATTATCAGAACTTCAGGAGAACAAAGACTAAGTGGCTTCTTACTTTGGCAAAGTAGCAACAGTGAGCTTTATTTTGAAGAAGCACTCTGGCCTGACTTTAGGCGAGTTGACTTCCTTCGTGCTCTAAGAGCATTTGCTAAGCGTCATAGACGTTTCGGGGCTTAGGTTAATTTCTAGTAAAGCCTCAAAAGGCTAGGCGTGTTGAAAGAACAATTCCAGTTTGAAGTTCTAACCTGATTCCAATAAATGAATTGGAGCATAAATGGCCGCTAATAGCAGTTCTACGACCAAGGCCACAAAGACCACTGCTAAGGCCAAACCAGTCAAGTCGGATACGGCAATCAAGACCTTCATCATAGATACCTCAGTATTCCTAGCTGACCCTAGAGCCATGTTCCGCTTCAAAGAACATGAACTTGTAATTCCAATCATCGTCATCAATGAACTTGAGAAAAAGCGTCACGATCCAGAAATCGGGTACTTCGCAAGACAAGCACTTCGTAACCTTGATGATCTTCGAATCAAGCACGAGAGATTAGATTTCCCAGTTCCTGTCGGTGATGGTGGAACACTTCGGGTTGAACTAAACCACATCAACCCAGATGTTCTTCCAGTTGGTTTCCAACTAGGTGATAACGATTCAAGAATCCTTGCAGTTGCTGCAAACCTTGCTAATGAAGGTTTTGATGTGACTGTTGTTTCTAAAGACCTTCCACTTCGTGTCAAGGCATCAGCATTAGGTCTACTAGCCGATGAATACAAAGCGGAGATGGCTGTTGACTCTGGATACACAGGTATCGCAGAGATTGCTCTTAGTGCTGACCAGATGAGTGATTTCTACGATGGTGAAATCTATGACCATCCAGAGGTCAAAGACCTGCCTGCTAACTGTGGACTAGTGATTACTAGTGAAAGAGGCAGTGCTCTAGGTCGTGTAACCCAGGACAAGAGAATCAAGCTGGTCAGGGGAGACAGAGACCTATTTGGCGTTCACGGTCGTTCAGCTGAGCAGAGACTAGCTATTGATGTTCTTCTAGATCCAGAGGTGGGCATCATTTCTCTTGGTGGTCGAGCTGGTACAGGTAAGTCAGCACTAGCTTTATGTGCTGGCCTTGAAGCAGTTCTAGAGCGTCGTGCTCACAAGAAGATCATGGTCTTTAGGCCATTGTACGCAGTGGGTGGACAAGAACTAGGTTTCTTACCTGGCACAGAAGCAGAGAAGATGAACCCTTGGGCTCAAGCAGTCTTTGACACTTTAGGACCATTGGTTAGCAAAGAAGTTATTGAGCATGTCATGGATAGAAATCTGCTGGAAGTGTTACCTCTTACACACATCAGAGGTAGATCACTTCATGACACTTTCGTGATTGTTGATGAGGCTCAATCACTTGAGAGAAATGTTCTCCTGACTGTTCTAAGCCGCATAGGACAGAACTCAAGAGTGATCATGACTCACGATGTTGCGCAAAGAGATAACCTTCGAGTTGGTAGACACGATGGTGTCGCTTCTGTTATTGAAGCTCTGAAAGGCCAGTCACTGTTTGCTCACCTGACCCTGACTAGATCAGAGCGTTCGCCAATTGCAGATATGGTCACTAGCCTTCTCGATAACTAGGCTGCTCGATTCAAGGGCTGTGCATAACTTAAGTAGCGTTTTTATATTTTGACTAACTTGGGTTTGTGCCCAGTCCTTCAGAAGCCCTAGCGTTGATACCCGCCCTGTATTTGCTAGCGGTGACATGGCCACTAACTGTAATAGATCTAAGAGAACATCGTCTTCCAAATAGGTTAGTCTTGCCAACCTATCCGATTGCTCTCTTGTCGCAGTTAGTTGCCAGCATGGTGTCGATGGACTGGGCACGCTTTCTATTTGCTGTACTTTGTGCCCTTTGTGTCTTAATTATTGGCATACTTGCTAATTACTTTGATGTCTTAGGTATGGGGGATGTGAAGTTAGCAGGAGCATTGGCATTGATACTGGGCTACTTCAGTATTTACTTGCCGATGGTGGCAATAGGTTTTGCTTTCGTTCTAGCCTTTGGAGTAATCATTGTGTTGATGGTCAAGGGCAAGGTAAAGATTGGAACAAGTATTCCTTTAGGGCCTTACCTGTTACTTAGCTTTATTGGAACTACTAGCTATTGGCTAGTTACTCACTCGGCTTAGTCATAGACAGAACATCTAGAGCTTTATCTAGCTGTTCCATGGTCAACTTCTCACCGTCAACGTAGCCAAGTTCAATGGTTGCCTCACGGATTGTTACACCCTTAGCAACAGCATGCTTAGCAATCTTGGCTGCTGACTCGTAACCAATGTATTTGTTTAGTGGGGTGACGATTGAAGGAGATGATTCGGCAAGTGCTCTTGATCTTTCAACGTTGGCAACAAGTCCATCAATGGTCTTATCAGCTAGAAGAACTAGAGAGTTAGAAAGCAATCTAATTGACTCAAGAAGAGCATTACCCATAACTGGGATTGCTACATTGAGTTCGAAGTTACCTGTTGCTCCTGCCCAAGCAACTGTCGCATCGTTACCGATAACTCTGGCAACAACCATCAGAACTGCTTCTGGGATAACTGGGTTAACTTTGCCAGGCATGATTGATGATCCAGGCTGAAGATCTGGGATAGATAGTTCACCAATACCGGCGTTAGGTCCTGAGCCCATCCAGCGAAGATCGTTAGCAATCTTGGTTACTCCAACGCTAAGCGTTCTAAGCGCACCTGATGCTTCAACTAGAGCATCTCTAGCACCTTGCGCTTCAAAGTGATTTCTAGCCTCTGTTACAGGAAGCTTTGTCTCTGCTGCTAGAAGGCGAATAACTTCTTGAGGGAAACCTTTAGGAGTGTTGATTCCTGTGCCAACTGCTGTTCCACCCAGAGGAACTTCAGCAACACGAGCGATGGTTGATTCAACTCTTTCGATGCCATATCGGATCTGAGCTGCATAGCCACCGAACTCTTGACCTAGGGTCACAGGTGTTGCATCCATCAAATGTGTGCGTCCTGCTTTTACAGCAGACTCCCAAGCCTTAGCTTTTACCTCTAGTGCTTTAGCTAGGTGATCGAGGGCTGGTAGCAGGTTATGAATTAGAGCAGAGGTAACAGCTAGGTGCACTGAAGTAGGGAAGACATCGTTTGATGACTGGGAAGCGTTGACGTGGTCGTTAGGGTGAACCTTGCTACCTAGCTTTGCTGTTGCCAGGGTTGCTAGAACTTCATTCATGTTCATGTTTGATGAAGTTCCAGATCCGGTCTGGAAAATATCTACCGGGAATTCTTTGTCGTGCTTACCGGAGATAACTTCATCGGCTGCATAAGCAATAGCGTCAGCAATGTTCTTATCTAGAACTCCAAGGGAAGCGTTAGCTAAAGCTGCTGACTTCTTGATCTGGGCAAGAGCTGCAATGTGTGCTCGCTCTAGGGTGGTACCGCTGATTGGGAAGTTCTCTACTGCTCTTGCAGTTTGAGCAGCGTATAGAGCATCTACTGGGACTTTGACTTCACCCATGGTGTCATGTTCAATGCGGTATTCCATTTACTTGCCTCTTCTATTCTGTTTTGCCGAAAGCTACGATCTCGTGAATCTCACCAAGGGCTAGCTTGTAGTTTGCTCCAACAACAGCCAATTTACCTGATTCAATGCGCTCAGCGATAAGGGTTGAGCGAGCGATTAGTTCATTGATGGTGTCTCTGACGTGAAGGTCTGAAATTTCATCAATCTCATGCATGCCGTTAGCTTTAGCAGCTAATACGGTTGGAGCGATTCGCTCAACAAGGTTGTGGATGAACTCGCCCTGTGGCATCGGGTGACCCTCGGTTGAGTTCATGGTTGCTCTAATCGCTCCACACTCGTCATGGCCAAGGACCAGGATTAGAGGAACTCCTAGAACTTCGACTGCATACTCCAATGAACCAAGGATTGTTTCGGCAATAACCTGTCCGGCATTACGAACTACAAAAAGATCGCCAAGGCCAACATCGAAGATGATTTCCGCAGAAAGTCTTGAATCAGCACAACCAAACAGAGCTGCGAACGGTTTCTGTTCTTTAGCTAACTCGGTTCTAATGCCAAAGTCTTGTCTTACGTGGGCAGGTTGGTCTGTCACGAATCTTTGGTTACCTTCTAGAAGGGCTGCCCAAGATTCAGCTGGTGTTTGTGGTCTGTTTGAATTACTCAATTTGCGGCACTCCATTCAGTACTTTGTCAATTGAATCAATGAATGTTTTGAAATCAGATTGGTCAGCAACACCATAGAGCAGAACGTAGTCCTGAGCTTTATAGTTCAGAACCATGATGTAATCCATAGTCTTCTTTGGATTGTTTTCAACGATCGATTCGTAGATATCCCACTTGTAGTGCTTAGAAGAATAATCACCGGTGATTACTTTGCCATTTAGCGATAGCGCTAACCAAGTTGGGTTTGCGTTGAAGGCTTGGGTGTAACCGATGTATTTGATATCGCTACCAACAAAACCAGCTTTGAATACGGGAACGGTGTCCACGTTGTTGGTTGTAAGGGCTGCGTTATTTGACCACCAATTTGTTGGGGGAGTAACTGTTATTACTTCAAACCCAGAATCGACTTTGGCTTTCTGCGAGATGGTTGTGTAGTCAACTTCTTTGACGCGGTTCGAGTCATCTCTAGGAACAATCAAAACTAAAGTGACTACCAAGCCAACAGATGCACCAAGGGCTAAGCAAAGATTGATAACGGTTTGTCTTGCTCTGTGTCTAGCGGCTGAATCACTCAAGGGGTATTTAGTCCTTCTTCTTTAGAACTTCATCAAGTTTTGCTCTAGCACCGGTGAGCCACTCTTCGCACTTCTGAGCTAGCACTTCACCGCGCTGCCATAGTGACATGCTCTGATCTAGGGTTACCGAGCCCTGTTCAAGCTGGTTTAGGACTTTGGTTAGTTCATCGCGAGCCTGCTCATAGGTCATCTCCGCGATATCGGCGTTTGGGTTCTTCTCAGTCATCGTTTCTCCAGTTTAATCGTTGATTAGTTCGCGGTTGCGTCCAGGTCGCCCTTAGCGACCTTTAGTTTCAGTAAAGTACCAGTTTTTACCTTCTTAGGGTCAGTAATTACCTGGCCATCAGCATCTCTAACCACCGCATAGCCTCTATCTAGGGTGCTTTGTGGCGAGAGGGAGCGAAGCAAACTCTTCTTATTGGTTAGGTCAACGCTTTGCTTATCTAGCTTGTAATCAAGGTCATCACGAAGCTCGCCTAATGCTCTGGCTAGATCATCGGTTCTTTGGATGAGGTAAGCGTGTGGGTCTTTCAGAAGAGGGTGTTGTCTAATCTGTTGAATCAAAGTGACCTGGTGACCTAGGTATGAACCAATTATTGATTTCATACGCTCTAGGGAGTCCTTGATTCTTTTTCTTTCTTCAACAACATCAGGAACTACTCGTTTAGCAGCATCAGTAGGAGTTGATGCTCTTAGGTCAGAAACATCGTCAATGATTGGTCTGTCATTCTCATGACCAATCGCTGAGATAACCGGAGTCTCACAGGCAGCAACTGCTCTAACCAGTGCTTCATCGCTAAAGCCAACAAGATCTAGGAAACCACCACCACCTCGAGTGATGATGATTACCTCAACCTCTGGATCTGCATCCATCTTCTGTAGAGCAGCAATGACGCTAGGGGCACACTCTGCTCCTTGAACAGAAACGTTAGCCATTCGGATAACAGCTTCTGGCCATCTCAGGAGAACGTTCTGTCTGACATCTTTTTCTGCATCTGAGTTCTCTGCAGTAATAAGACCGATCACACCTGGTAGGAAGGGAAGCTTCTTTTTCTTTGAAGGATCAGATAAACCTTCGGCATAAATCTTTGCTCTTCTGGCTTCAATCTCAGCCATAAGAACTCCAAGGCCTACCTTCTTTATGGATGAGACTTTGAGGCTTAGTGTTCCCCTGGCTACGTAGTAGTCCATGTTTCCTGAAACAAGGACTCGATCACCATCTTGGAATTGTTCTCCAGCTGAAACTAGAACTCCGTTGAAGATAACTAGAGAGATGGTTGAGCCTGTGGCTAGGTCTCTAAGCTGCGGATAGGCATGGCCTCCGGCTTTAGCTTGGAACTTGATGATTTCGCCTTCAACCCAAGCATTTCCCCAACCTTTGACAGCATTGGCGACTCTTTCGCTTAGTTGCTGGACCGTGAAGGGATGATCAGGGTCTTTACCTATGTCGATTTGCTCGTTCATCGGCAGATACCTTTCACTGGTTTAGACTTGGCTTGTGTCTATCTCCCAGAATACTTCCGACCTAGGACTTAAAGCTCCGGCTAAGCGAGTTCTTTTGGCTGCTCCCCGTGGTTACTGCGCTGGAGTCGACAGAGCCGTTATCGCTGTTGAAAAAGCCCTAGACCTTCACGGTTCACCGGTTTATGTCCGCAAAGAGATTGTTCACAACAAGCATGTGGTTTCTAGCCTAGAAAGACGTGGAGCAATCTTCGTCAATGAAGTTGATGAAGTTCCAGAGGGTAGCATCCTGGTCTTCTCAGCTCATGGAGTAAGCCCAGCGGTCGTGAAGGCATCTGAAGAGAGAAACCTCAACACCATTGATGCAACCTGTCCGCTGGTTACCAAGGTGCACAGAGAAGTTCAAAGATTTGCTAGCGAAGACTATGACATTCTTCTAATCGGTCACGAAGGTCACGAAGAAGTAGAAGGAACTGCTGGAGAGGCTCCAGATCACGTTCAACTAGTTGACGGTCGTCACGGCATCTTGAATGTAACTATTAGAGACCCGGAAAAAGTTATCTGGCTATCGCAGACAACTCTTTCTGTTGATGAAACTTATGAAACAGTTGAAGCTCTCAGAGAGAGATTCCCGACGCTTCAAAACCCACCAAGCGATGACATTTGCTATGCAACACAGAACAGACAGGTAGCAATCAAGAAGGTTGCGCAAACTGCAGAACTAGTTATTGTTGTTGGTTCTGCTAACTCATCAAACACAGTGCGTCTAGTTGAAGTTGCACTTGAAGCAGGAGCTAAGGCTTCTTACCGAGTTGACTATGCAACTGAAATCCAAGAGGAATGGTTTGAGGGTGTATCAACTGTTGGAGTATCATCGGGAGCTAGCGTTCCAGAAGTTCTTGTTGATGAAGTTCTTCTCTTTCTTGCAGAGCGTGGCTATGGCGATGTTGATATTGTGCAGACCGCTGAAGAAGATGTTCAGTTCTCACTTCCTAAGGAACTAAGAAAAGACATGAAGGCTGCTGGTGAAGACACCAGTAACAAGCAGAAGAGAAGCTCAGACACTCACTAACCAAACTTAGTTTCCTTTACTAGCTTCCCAGTCCGATCAAAAGTCTTCCAAACACCAGTTTGTTTGCCTTCATCAAAGGAACCAGATCTCATCAGAGATCCATCTTTTCTAAAGAACTCCCAGAAACCGTGCATCTCATTGTTTTTGTATGAACCTTTGAAACGGGGATTCCCGTTATCGTAAAAAGGATCAACATCGAGCATTTACAGGCTCATTGATTTAGAAGCGGAACCCAACTCTTGAGTAGCTAGCACTACTCGCTTAGCCATATCAGCTTCAGCAACCTTGCCCCAGGCTCTTGGGTCATAAGCCTTCTTATCTCCTACTTCACCATCGACTTTTAGAACCTTGTCGTAGTTTGAAAGCATGTGACCTGCAATAGATCTGGTGAATGCATACTGAGTGTCAGTGTCGATGTTCATCTTCACAACACCGTAACGAACTGCATCAGCAATCTCTTGAGGGGTTGAACCTGAGCCACCGTGGAAGACTAGATCAAATGGCATGTCCTTGCCATACTTGTCGCCAACTGCACGCTGAATATCATTTAGTAGTTCAGGTCTTAGAACTACGTTTCCTGCCTTGTAAACACCGTGCACGTTACCAAAGGTAAGAGCGGTTAGGTATCTACCGTTTTCGCCTAGGCCTAGAGCTTCAGCGGTTAGTAGACCATCTTCGATAGTTGAGTAAAGGTGATCACCTTCACCACCTTCAACACCATCTTCTTCTCCACCAACAACACCAATCTCAACTTCCAGGATGATGCCTAGGTTCTTAGTCTGAGCAAGTAAGTCTTTAGAGATCTGAAGGTTCTCACTTAGTGATACAGCTGAACCGTCCCACATCTGTGAGTTGAACAGTGGTTCCTGGTGGTTACGAACTCTTTCCTTACTTAGTTCAAGTAGAGGAAGAAGGAAGGTTTCTAGGTGAGGCTTTGAACAGTGGTCAGTGTGGATACCAACAGTGATCGGATAGTTCTTAGCAACTTCTCTTACGAAGTTAGCCATAGCTGCAGCACCTGTTGCCATGTGCTTTACAGATGAACCTGACCAGTAATCGCCACCACCTGTTGTTACCTGGAGGATGCCATCAGAACCTGCTTCAGTTAGTCCCTGCAGAACAGCATTAACTGTTTGTGAACTAGATACGTTGATAGCAGGGTAAGCAAATCCACCTTTCTTAGCGCGGTCAATCATTTCTGCGTATTGATCAGGTGTTGCTACTGGCACTTTAGTACTCCTATGCTTTGGCTATTTCTTCGAGTGGAACATTTAGGTTTGGTGCAGAATCAACTGTTGCTGGAGGCATGTTATCTAGGTTCTCAAGACCTGATGTTGGTTGGGTAACAGCGATAGCTCC
>CANKLZ010000038.1 GCA_947483795.1 Micrococcales bacterium
AAAATCCATGATTGACTCCCATCAATTCCTAATGAATAAAGTCTAAATCAGATATGCAAAAAGCCACCTCCGAAGAGATGGCTTTTTGATAAAAACAATTAGCGGCGTAGACCTAGTTTTTCAATCAGGTTACGGTAACGAGTGATGTCAACCTTCTGTAGGTAACCAAGAAGACGACGACGCTGACCTACCATTAGCAACAATCCACGACGGCTGTGGTGGTCGTGCTTGTGGTCCTTAAGGTGCTCAGTTAGCTCCTTGATGGTCTCAGTTAGAACTGCTACCTGAACCTCCGGAGATCCAGTGTCACCTGGGTGAGTTGCGTAGTCAGTGATAATTGCTGTTTTCTTTGATGCGTCCAGTGCCATTTTTATGTCCTCTCGGGGCTCGCTGCGCGGCGCAATAAACCTTGTGTCTAAAGCTCTTGTAGATCCGCGGCCGGTTCACGGCAACTTCACGAGTCTAGTGCAATCAGGCGATAACTTCTAGCCCAGGTTGGTAAGGATAGCTCTAGCGCTTTCAACGTCCAAGCCAATCTGGGTAACTAGTTCGTCTATGCCAGAAAACTTGAGATTAGGCCTGATTAGGTCAACATATTCGACCTTTACCACTTGGTCATAAAGGTCTAGATCATCCCTGTCCAAGACATGAGCTTCTAAAACTCTAGGAACAGCAGTTACGCTCTCGTTAGTTCCTAAAGAGATTGCAGCCATATATTTGTTTTCACCTGCATAAAGCCATCCCGCATAAACACCGTCCTTAGGCAGCATGCCTTCAGCATCCCTAGCAATGTTTGCAGTTGGATACCCAAGCTTTCTTCCATTCTTGAGCCCGTGCACAACGATTCCAACGGTGCTGTGGTTTCTTCCCAAAAGCCCTGCTGCCACTGCCACTTCGCCTTGCAGCAAGGCATTCCGAATGGCGCTGGTCGAGATTTCTAAGCCTTCATACTTCAGCTTTTCCATGACATCAACTTCAAAACCGAATTGTTGGCCAAACTCCTTGAGTGCAGAGACATCACCTTCAGCTCCTGAGCCAAACCGGAAATCTGAACCAACAACTACATACTTGGCGTGTAGTGAACTAAGAAGAACCTCTTGAACGAATTCGACTGGGGTTAACTTCGCTATACCAGCGTCAAATTCAAGGGTCACTAAATGCTCAACCCCCAGAAGTTCAAGTTCCTCGCGCTTTTGCTGTGCGCCGATAACCGGCGTGGGGGTTGACTCTGGATTCAGTAAATGGTTGGGATGTCTGTCAAAGGTGAGCACGACGCTGGCTAGAGCATTACCACGGCTAAATTGCACCAGCTTGTTGATAATTTCTCTATGACCTAGGTGGATTGCGTCAAACTTACCGATGGAAACAGCAGTCTCCTGAACTTTGAGTTCTTGAAAGTCTTTGTGATTTGTCGATTCCATTTGAAGGCTTACAGACCTGACTCTTTCTTGCGATAAGCCCAGAAAATACCAACAATTGGAAGCACAAGCGGAATGTAACCGTAACCTGAGCCAAAGTAAGACCAAACACTTGGGTGCCCAAACAATGTAGGCACAAAGTAACTGAGAGCTCCTACAACTACTACACCTAGAAGTTCAGTGACCATGGTCAACTTAATCAGTTTGATCTTTCTGGTAACCAAGGCAAAGGCACCAGTGGCGTAGATGAGACCACTAACCAGAGACAACCAGTACGCCAAAGGGGCCCCATCGTATTTGGTGACCAGTTGGTAACAGGACCTGGCTAAAGCTGACAAAGAGAAAACAAAGTAAACGGCTACCAGTAAAGACTCGATACTTGATCGCGGCCTAGTCCTGAGCATTCACTAAGACTACCAGTGCGCTACTGAACAGGTTCAGGCGTCGGTAGACCCTTTGAGACAACAGTTAACCCAGATGTTCTAGAAGATTCAGGCTGCTGAATGTAGCTTGATAAACCAATAGAACCCTGAGTGTCCAAGCGCAACAAGAAGCGCGAAAGCGCTCTGTTCACTAGGTTGTTTTCACACATGTACATGTTCACTGGATACACAGCCTGGTAAGGCTGAGAAATCTCATCTAGCCCCTGTGGCGGAGTTGGCGCGATTGAAGGGTCTAGTTTCAATGTGACTGAGTCTGCTGTCACTGTTGGAACTAGTTGAGTTCCAGCAGAGAAGAATCCGTTGGCATCTGGGCTAGCAAGGTTCTCTGGAAGGGTTGGATCTCCCTGCAGACGAATGTTCACAGGGTAAAGGCCTAGAGCTACAGCGAAGCTGTTAGGAGCTACCACCAACTCCCCTTCTTCTGGGTATGCAAATAGATTCACATCATTTTGCTTCTCTGCAACTATCTGGGTGCGGCTTAGATCTTCATCCCCGAAAACATAACCAATAACTGATTTCAGTGCGTTCTCGTCAGCGTTCAACCTTAGAGTGATTGGCAAATCAGGCATAGTGGTCTGAGGGTTGTCCTCGACAAGAGCAGCATCGCTCCAATTTGTTATTTCACCAGACAAGATACGTTTTGCGGTTTCAAGTGTGAAGTTTACGGAACCTGCGTCCGCAAGTTGGTATAGAAAAACTCCCGCGTCTAGGGCAAATGGAACCGTCGACGCTGGTTGGCAGTCGGATGCAAGTGGAGCGTAGTCCGAGACAATAATGTCAGCGTCTGAAAAACTCTCGGTTGGTTCTAAAAACATTGAAGTGGCGCAATCAGAGTAGGTCAGCGAATCAACGAAACCCTGGTACACATCGCTTGTGAAGCCCGAAGTGAAAGCAATCTTTCCAGTACCGTCAACACAGGTATAAGTCTGTTCAGCTAACGCTGCAATTACCTCAGGTGGCATTGGTGGATCACAAGCGGTCAGGCTAAGGACAGCTCCAGCACTAATTGCAATGCTCACAACGACTTTGGACTTTGACTTCATTTGTTTCACTTTCTTAGGTTCTTTGGATAATGGTAAAGCGTGGCCTAGGAAAAGACCTAGGCCACGCCAACCTTGCAGTTAGATTGCTCTAACTAGCCGATTTTCTTGATCTGGTTTAGTGCTGAGGTCTTTAGTGCACCTGAAAGCGCTACGTAACCAAGACGTGATGCGTTAGCAGGAACACACTTGCCCACAACATACTCGAAGAACTTTCTAACAGCGATCTTATTAGGATCGGTGCTTGTGTTCTTGTAAACAGCAGCTGCTGACTCGAAACGAGGAGCTAGACCGTAAGTAATGATTGAAGCCTGGTATGCACCAGAAACAACCTTAGTGAAGTCCATGCTTACAGTTCCGTTTCTGTAGTCTTCCGGGGCAGTTACAACTGTCTGAAGTGCAAGAAGCTTCGCTGCCGCAGAAGATGATGGAGCAACGAATGCGCCAGCAGCGTTCTTCAACTTCGCGATACCCACTGATGCAGAGAGAGCATCTGAAAGGTCGAAGTAACCGAATGACCATGCAGTGTCTTCTACGTACTCAGCTAGGTCCTGTGCAGTAGGGAATGAAGTTGAAACAGGAGCGAAAGTCGCTGCAGTTCCAGTTCCAGTTGAGTTTGTAGCCTTGATTAGATCCTTGTTGTCAGCCTGCCAAGGTGAGCCTGAAGTCTGGGACAAGTAACGGGTCAGGTTGGTAGTGGTACCTGAACCTGATTCACGGTATGCAACACGGATTGAGAAACGATCCTTGTAGTCATAGTCGTAAGACTTTCCGGTAATACCATCCGCAATGTCTGCAGCCTTGCTCACGTAAGTGATTGAGGATACTAGACCACTTGTCACGTTTCTCACCTGACGGTGCTCGCCAGAACCTGCAATTGCAACCTTGAAGTAACCAGTCTTTGTTGCCTTTGGAAGCTTAGCCTTTGGGTTTAGTTCAACGAATGTTGGGTCAGCCCATGACTTGATGTCGCCCTTGAAGATTTTTGAAATGGTTGGTGAATCTAGGTTAAAACCATCTCCAATACCTGGAAGTGAGTAAGCAAAAACAATTGGTCCACCTAGTAGTGGGATTGTCATGAACTTTTCGTTCTTTGTGCTTGTGAACAAAGTAGAGGCACCACCTGGAACTTCAGTAGTCTTGTATAGACCGTCTGTACCAGCCCAGTCGACAGTTCCCTTGGCGAATTCAGAGCGTCCAGTACCTGAACCAGTTGACTCGTAGGTAACTTGGTCAGTCGGATATGAGGCAGTACATGCATTTAGCATGAGGTATGAAAATGAAGCACCCTTAGCTGCTAGGTTAACAGCCATTGCAGGTGTAGCACTTAGAACTAGTCCAGCTGAAGCAGCAACTGCTACAGCGGCGGTCAAAAAGCTTTTACGCATTTTTTTTCTCCTTGTTTATGTTGTTTGTCCTTATTGACTCCACCATTCCAACAGATTTGGAGGAACGGAAGACTATGTAATTGTGTTGTTTCGGTGAAGAGTAGGTTAACTTTATTAGCCGAAATGGCCGTTTACGTAGTCATTTGTTCTTGGATCCTGAGGGTTCTTGAAGACCATCTCGGTAGGACCAAACTCAACCACTCCGCCAGGGGTGTTGTCATCAGCTAAGAAAAAGGCTGTTTGGTGTGAAACACGCTGAGCCTGCTGCATGTTGTGGGTAACGATAACGATAGTCATCTGAGAGCTTAGCTCTTTGATGGTCTCTTCAATACGGCGGGTAGAACCTGGGTCTAGAGCTGAACACGGCTCATCCATTAGCAAAACCTTTGGATTCATAGCGAGAGAACGGGCAATGCAAAGTCTCTGCTGCTGGCCACCGGAGAGGGACAAAGCCTGGTCGTTTAGGCGATCCTTTACTTCATTCCACATCGATGCTCGTCTTAGGGACGTTTCAACGATTTCATCAGCTCCGTTGATTTTTCTTCCACTTAGGCGCAAACCGGACAAAATGTTCTCTTTGATGGACATTGTTGGGAAAGGGTTTGGCTTTTGGAAAACCATTCCGATGTTGATACGAACATCGACAGCATCCACGTCTTCACCGTAAATGTCGCCACCATCTAGAAAGACAGAACCAGCAAGACCAGCACCTGGGATTAGTTCGTGCATGCGGTTCAGGGTTCTAATAAAAGTTGACTTTCCACATCCTGAAGGACCGATAAGTGCAGTTACCTGGTGTGAAGGAAATGTCAGGTTCACTTTATCTAGGACTTGTCGCTGGCCAAACCATACGCTCACATCTTCGGTGTGCATAGTAGCTGCAGTAGTTGTCTGAGACATTACTTATTGCCTTTCTTTTTTGAGGACGATTTTGTTTTGAGACTCTTTGACCGGCTAAACACTCTTGCCAAACCAAACAGAATGCCAACAAGAATTACTAGGACCAGCGCAGCACCCCAAGCTCTGCTGAGGGAAGTATCATAACCGCTTGAAATAAAGCCGTAGACGTAAGTTGGTAAGGCTGCGATTCCGCCTTCAAATGGGTTGAGGTTGGTGCTGACGTTTGCGTTGAGAGTCAAAATTAGCGGAGCTGTCTCTCCCACAATGCGAGCTAGGCCAAGTAGCACTGCAGTAACCACACCGCTCTTAGCTGCTGGCAAAATTACTTGGAAGAAAGCCCTATAGTTTGGAGCACCTAACGCTAGAGCAGCCATTCTGAGATCTGCTGGCACCAATCTCAGTGCCTCTTCCGCAACTCTTGCAACCGTTGGCAGCATCAAAGGGAAAAGAGCCATAGCTCCTGCTAAACCAGAGCGCTCCATGCCGAGGAAAGGCAAAATCGAGAGAATAAACAATCCGGAAACGATTGAAGGCAAACCGGCTAGTGCTTGGGTAAAAGATCTAACTGGACCTGTGAGTCTTGATTGGCTTTGGGTTAGGAACACTGCCATAGCAAGACCTAGGGGCACAGCTGCCAATGTGGCAAGGACAACGACTAAGAGGGTTCCAAGTATCGCGTGACCAACACCACCGTACTCCAGAGAAGTCGTCGTAGAAACGTAGACGTTGTTCTGGGTTATGAAGTGTGCGCTTAGAGCTGGGAACCCCTTGATGATTACGGAATACAAAACAGATAGAAGCAGAACTGCAACTAAAGCGGCAAATGAGATGGTTGAGACCAAAAGAAGTGAATCTCCGAAACCCTTTTTACCGAATCTTCTCACACCTACAAAACCGGCAGCCAGAATCTGAAGCGGAAGAAACACAGTGATCATTCCGAAAGCGCCATGAACGCCAAACACATTCACGACGAAGAGGGCAATAACTGTTGGCAGAACTGAAGCCAAGATTAGTTCAAGCTGCTGTGACTTCTTTACCCTGGCCCAAGGTTGAACAGAGGGGCGCTCTAGAAAGTTGCTCATTAGCGTGTACCTGCCTTTGATCTAGCAACGATTCCATTTGCAAGGAAGTTAATTATCAGTGTGATGAAGAAAATTACGAGACCTGCAGCCATCAAGCCAGATACTTCTTCAGAAGAGGCTTCTCCGAAGCGGGCAAGAATAAGGGAGGCTACAGCTCCACCTTCAGGCTCAAGAAGTTTTGACCAGTTGATCTCGAAAGAAAGATCCAATACATAAAAAATAGCCACAGTCTCGCCAAGCGCTCGTCCAACTCCTAGAAGGACTCCACCAGTGATACCTCTAGAACAAGTAGGCAAGATAATTTGACGGAAAATGCTTGCTTTGCTTCCGCCCAGAGCTAGAGCTCCACCAATTAGATCTCTATCCAGCTGGCTGAAAATTTCGCGAGTTACTGAGGTAATAATTGGCACGATCATGATAGCCACGATCCAACCTGCGATGAACGGAGAAGATCTAAAACCAGCTGCGACGTCAGTTACCTGAAAAATTGGAATCCAGGAAAAATACTGGTTCAGAATTTGACCCCAACCTTCACCCACAGGAGTAAAAACCCACAATCCCCAGAGGCCAAGGACTACCGACGGAAGAGCCGCTAACAAATCAACCAAGGTGGTTGCTATGTTGGAGGCTCTCTTTCCCATAACAAAAACAATCAAATACGCAGTTGAAATTGCCATCGGGGTTGCAAACACGACTCCAAGAGCCGCAATCACAATGGATCCCCAAATCATAGGGAAAATTTGCATGACTCCAGAACCATCTGGATCCCATTCGCTACCAAATACGAAATCAATTCCCTGGTTTTGCAAAGCAGGAGCAGCTCTAATGAAAAGGAAGATAAGAATCAAAGTAACCAAAATGAATGCAATGCTTGCGGCTGCCGAAGTGACGCCGGAGAACACCTTGTCGCCGGTTGTGGTTGGCTTGACCTTAAGTTTGCGCCTTGTCTGAGGCGCTAGGGTCTTAGAGATTTCATTCACATTTCGAAGATTGCCTTCAAAATCTTACGAAACCATCACTAGAAAGTTAACGGAAGATAAACAAGTTAAGAAGTTCCGAACCTTATTCCTGTCCAGATCTGCCACATTCTGGCTAACATCACCGCAATTGTGAGCCCTGAAACCCCCAAAACCACCGTTGACCAACGCCCTCTGTCAACAATTGCCCAACCTACCGCTGCGGGAGGCACGATTAGCGCGGTGATTATGTATCCAAAGAACTCGACAGTATCGCCTTTGGCCTGGTTTCCTAAGGCAACTAGGGCAATACTCGCAACCAGCTGGACCAAGAGAAGACCTTCAATCAAGGCCACTGAGCCAACAGACCACCAGGATGGAGGACGGTTGATCAAGCCAAGACTGATGCAAAACAGCCCAGCAGCTAGAGCTAAACCAAACTGAACCTGATAACCCCACTCAACCATTAGTTACCTCATCATTGAAAACCACAACTGACTTGATTCTCTGCTTTCCTGCAGACTCGGCGACTGCAACCAAGGTGTTCTGGCAAGTAAGAGCTGAAACCCCAGTTATTTCTCCGTTGATTCTTTTACCTTGCCTGATGAAGAGTGCTTGCTCGGGAGTAATCTCAAGACTTGGCAAAATGTGCTTCACTGCCTCTGCGGACACGATTAGAGGTAGTGGTGTTATTCCAGAATCTAACTGCATTGCTTGTTCAACGTTGAATTCACCTATGCGAATTCGACGAAGTTCGGTTAGGTGACCACCTACTCCCAAAGCAGCACCGAGGTCTCGTGCAATCGCTCTGATGTATGTTCCACTCGAGCAATCAACAGCTACATCGAGTTCGATGTAATTTTCTTCTCGCCGCATATCTCCCAACACTTCAAGTTTTGAAATAGTCACTTCGCGAGATTTGAGTTCAAAGACTTCCCCGGCTCTAACCCTGTCGTAAGCTTTCTCACCATTGACTTTGATTGCTGAAACTGCTGAAGGAACTTGTTGGATGGCTCCCCTAAGTTTTGCTAGTTCAAGTTCAATCTGTTGATCTGTGACTGCGTTAAGTTTTTCTGATGACGCTTGTTCGATTACCTCTCCCTCACGATCATCTGTGATGGTGGATGCACCTAATCGAATTGTTGCAAGATAAGTTTTGTCAGCACCAACGACAAAGGTAAGTAACTTGGTTGCTGATTCAATACCTAAAACTAATAACCCTGTTGCCATCGGATCTAAAGTTCCGGCATGACCAACTTTTCTAGTTCCCGCAAGTTTTCTAACCTTGGCAACAACGTCATGACTGGTCATTCCGGCAGGTTTATCTACCAGCAACAACCCAGGGATGGCCAAAGGTTAGGCTTTCTCTTCTTTGTCAATGACCTTTGGTTCCTTGTAAGGGTTCTCCCCCGCTGCAAACTCAGAGTCCTTAGCAATCTTCTTTAGTTCGTTATCTCTAGCTCTTGCTTGAGCAAGGAGATCATTCATCTGGGCAGCGCTTTCAGGAACCTCATCTGAAATGAATTCAATGGTTGGAGTTAAACGGATAGACAATTGATGACCAACCTCACCGCGAATCTTTCCACGGTGACGTTCAATAACTTCGTTGCTCTTCTTTTGCTGATCTTGATCGCCAAAAACTGTGTAATAAATGCGAGCGTGAGATAGATCTGGTGTGACTCGAACGTCGGTAATAGTTACAAAGCCTAAATCAGGATCTTTTACGACTTTCTCTAGCGCTGCTGCAACTAATACCTTGATTCGTTCAGCCAGTCTTCTTGCTCTAGCTGCATCGACCATTAGACCCTCGGCTTCTCACGCATTTCGTAGGTTTCAATGATGTCGCCTACCAAGATTTCGTTGAATCCTTGAAGTCCGATACCACACTCGAAGTCTGTCTTAACTTCGGTTGCATCATCCTTGAACCTCTTGAGTGAGTCGATCTTGAGGTTCTCAGCAAGCATCTTGCCATCACGAGAGATACGAGCAAGGCTGTTTCTCTTGATTGAACCTGAGCGAACGATGGAACCTGCGATTGTGCCAACCTTTGAAGACTTGAAGATCTCGCGAACCTCGGCAGAACCAAGTGCTGCCTCTTCGTATTCAGGCTTAAGCATTCCCTTGAGTGATTTCTCAATGTCATCAAGTGCCGCATAGATAACTGAGTAGAAACGAACATCCACCCCTTCGCGGTCTGCCTTTTCCTTAGCCTTGTTGTCAGGCTTGACGTTGAATCCAATGATGATCGCGTTGTCAACGGTTGCAAGGTTAACATCGCTCTCGGTAACAGCACCAACACCACGGTGGATGATTCGAAGCTGAACTG
>CANKLZ010000039.1 GCA_947483795.1 Micrococcales bacterium
GAACTAAGGTTTTTCTTATGGCCAAACAATCTTTCAACGCTAAGAGAATTCTTTTAGTCCACGCTCACCCAGATGATGAGAGTCTTCAAACCGGCCACGTGATCGCAGATGCTGTTAGTCGCGGTGCAGAAGTTTCTCTAATCACCCTCACCAGAGGTGAACGAGGCAAAGCCAAACTTGAAGAACTCAAGTCCCTAGAAGCAAACCCAACAGCTATGGGGGCATTCAGATCTGGTGAACTCAAGAACGCTATGGCAGCTCTAGGTGTGACTAATTACAAGTTCGCTGGAACCAGAGCTTATCTTGACAGCGGTATGCGAATTGGCAACCTAGGTGTTCCAACCACTCCACTAAAACTTGACCAGATGTCTTTAGCTGCTGTTTCAACACCGGTCGTTGCAGATGACATTTATCAGACCATGGTTTCTTTCAAGCCAGATGCAGTTATTACGTATAACGCTAAGGGTGGTTACGGTCATCCAGATCATAAGAAAGCTCATGACGCTACCGCCATGGCGATGAGAAGATATCGCAAAGTGGTTAGAGGCAAAAAGCCCACCTTCTGGGTTATCTCAGAACCAGGCGAGAGAGCAACGGTTGTTATCGGGGGAGAGAAGACTGCTGAGATAAAGAAGGCTGCTCTTCAGGCTCACGGAAGTCAAGTGACTCTAAAGAGAGACACCTATTCAGTTGCCTCAGGTATTGAATTCAAGTTCACCGACCCTGAGCGCTTACGTCAGGCAAGCCCCAACTTCTTACCTTGGTTCAAGCCAGCTTTCCGAGCACTCTTTGGATTGCCGCTAGGAATCCTTTTGGGATACGCGGGAGCTTTTGTACACAACGTGTTAGCTGCTAATGAAAGACAGTCCCCGCTGGGTCTATACCTTGCACTAGGAGCAACAGCTTCTATAGCCTTTGGCCTTCGAACATTCCGTAACTCTAGAGGAGCCATCTATCTATTGAACGCGGGCATGATGATCTCAATCTGGTGGCTATCCAGAAATGAAACTTTCGATGCCTTTATTGCTGATGATAAGTACGGCAATAGATACGTGTTCTTCTCACTGGCTATCTGTATTGTCGCAGCGGTCTTTCCAAAGATAGATGTGGCTAAATGGCGTGCTAGATCCAAAAGAGCGCACCTCTAGAGAGATAATTGAACCAAAGCTGAAAAGGATTCTAGATTGACTTACGTAATTGCTCTACCTTGTGTTGATGTCAAAGACAAAGCATGTATCGCTGAGTGCCCTGTTGACTGTATCTACGAGGGCGACCGCATGCTATACATCCACCCAGACGAGTGTGTTGACTGTGGTGCTTGTGAACCAGTGTGTCCTGTTGAAGCTATCTACTACGAAGATGACCTTCCAGCTCAGTGGGCTGATTACTACAAGGCCAACGTTGAATTCTTTAACACAGTAGGTTCACCTGGCGGAGCTGCCAAGGTTGGCCCAATTGAAGGCGATCACGAAGTGATCACAGCTCTACCCCCTCAGGCCTAACCAATGTTCGATCGCTTGCCGGAGTATCCGTGGCAGAAACTGAAGCCTTATCAAGCGATTGCTGAAAAGCATGCCAACGGCATGGTTGACCTAAGTGTTGGTTCTCCTGTTGATGCGACACCACAAGTTATTCAAGATGCGATCAAAGATGCAACTAACGCACCTGGCTATCCATCAACCGCAGGTTCTCTAGAGTTCAGAGAAGCAGTTGCAGAATGGTTTGGTAGAAGACGTGGAGTTCAACTAACTCCTGACCAAGTTATGCCAACCATTGGTTCTAAAGAATTCATTTCCTTCTTACCTCTCATGCTTGGTCTTGGTAAAGGCGATGTGGTTGTTCAACCATCGGTTGCATATACCGCCTATGTTGTTGGTGCGGCTTTATGTGGCGCAGAAATCATCAGCGAAGATGACCCAAACAAATGGCCAGAGAACACCAAGCTGATTTGGATTAACTCACCAGGTAACCCTGATGGTCGAGTCTTAGATGTCGATCAGATGAGATCCTGTGTGAGAAGAGCTCGTGAACTAGGAGCAGTTCTAGCTAGCGACGAATGTTATGCAGAACTAGGTTGGGGCAGATGGGCAGAGGAAAGAATCCCTTCTGTTCTAGACCCTCGCGTTTGTGAAGGTTCCTACGAAAACCTCCTAGCCGTTTACTCACTCAGCAAGCAATCTAACCTTGCTGGTTACCGAGCAGCATTTGTAGCTGGTCCTGAGAGCTTAATCAAGCCAATTGTGAACATCAGAATGCACAGCGGCTTAATGATGCCTGCCCCGGTTCAAAAGGCTGTTATCGCAGCCCTTGGCGACGAAGAACATGTTGCCCATGAGCGTGAGATTTACCGTAAGAGAAGAGAAGTTCTTCTTGAGGCAATCAAGGCCTATGGCTTTGAGATAGCTGATTCAGAGGCAGGGCTATATCTTTGGGCAACCTTAGACGAGAACTGCTGGGACACAGTAACCAAGATGGCTGAGCTAGGCATCTTGGTTGTGCCAGGGGAGTTCTATGAATCTAAGGGCAGCAAGTACGTAAGATTCTCCATCACAGCAAGTGATGAGAAAATAGCCGAGGGTGCCGCTAGATTGACCAATGCCCTAGGGTTAACTCAATAGTCAAAAGAATCACAGGAGCAAGTTTTGTCAGCTGATAACACCGCGAAAGTTACCCTGAATTACCCAGGTGGAACTGCAGATTTCCCAATCATTGAAGCCACCGATGGTGACTCTGTTATTGATTTCTCAAAGCTCAATGCCACCACAGGTTTGAACGCTTATGACATTGGCTTTGTAAACACAGCAAGCACTAGATCTGCAATCACATACATCGATGGTGACGCTGGAGTGCTTAGATACCGTGGTTACCCAATTGAACAACTTGCTGGTTCAAAGAGTTTTGTTGAAACTGCTTACCTTTTGATTTATGGACAACTTCCTAATGCTCAAGAACTTTCTGCTTGGGAAGAGCGTCTAAGTCGACACACTTTGATTCACGAAGATCTAAAGAACATATTCCATTCAATGCCTCAGGCAGCGCACCCGATGTCTGTTCTTTCGGCAAGCGTTTCAGCTCTTTCAACTTTTTACCAAGACTCACTAAACCCACACGATGACTACCAAGTTGAACTATCAACTGTTCGTCTATTGGCAAAGCTTCCAACTCTTGTTGCCTACTCACACAAGAACTCTTTGGGTCAAGCACTTCTATATCCAGATAACTCATTGAGCTATGTTGAGAACTTCCTACGTATGAGCTTCGGTAACATGGCTGAACCATATGTGCAGAACCCGGTTATCACTAAAGCTTTAGACACTCTTCTAGTTCTTCATGCAGATCATGAACAGAATTGTTCAACATCAACTGTTCGTTTGGTTGGATCATCGCAGGCAAACCTATTCGCATCTGTTTCCGCTGGTGTCAGTGCACTCTTTGGTCCGCTGCACGGTGGAGCTAACGAAGCTGTGCTTGAGATGCTTGCAAGTATTAGAGACTCAGGTGAATCAGTCCAGAGGTTTATTGAACGAGTAAAGAACAAAGAAGATGGCATCAAGCTCATGGGCTTTGGTCACCGCGTTTACAAGAACATGGATCCTCGTGCAACTATCGTCAAGGCAACTGCAGATAAGGTTCTAGCTGACCTTGGTGTTAGTGATCCTCTACTTGATATTGCTAAGGAACTAGAAGCAGCAGCGTTAGCTGATGAGTACTTCATCTCTAGAAAGCTCTATCCAAACGTGGACTTCTACACCGGTGTTATATACAAGGCAATGGGATTCCCAACCAGAATGTTCACCACACTATTTGCTATGGGTCGCCTACCTGGTTGGATCGCTCACTGGCGTGAAATGAACCACGATGCATCTACCAAGATCGGTAGACCTCAGCAGCTATACATAGGTGAGACTGTCAGGAACCTGAACTAGCCTTAATAATCTTCATCTGTTCTTTGTAAACAGTTGGGAATAGCAGCAAGAAGGCAGCGGCAGCAGGAATACCTGAAGCCACGAATACTTCTCTTACTCCAAAAGCCCCAACAGCAAGTCCTGCTAGGCCCATAGAGCTAATGCTTGCAACTGAAATAAGTGCTCCAAATGCTGCAAACACTCGACCCTGAACCTCGTGTGGAGTTTCCTTGATCATCATCCCAACGCCGTAGCTGTTAATGGTTGCGTTAGCAGCACCTGCGATAAACCAGATAACCATAACTACCCAGTAGTTAGGTGAGATGCCTACGAACGCACCCGCTACTGAAAGTATTCCCATGCCAATACCTAGAATCTGAAGTTCTTTGGTGAGGGTTACTTTAGTCTTACCAATCAGCACGTTGGATATCAGCATGCCAACTGCGAAGCTGGTTCCAACCAAGCCATAGATGAAAGCATTTCCACCCATCTCTTCGGTGATGAGGAACACATCGCCAACGTTGATAACGCTCACACAGATGACAAGTCCGAACACCAAGATCACTAGCGAACGAAGCAATGGGCTTTTCATTAAGAAGCGGAAGCCATCGGTAGTTCTGGTCTTTTCACCAGCAGCAAGTTCTTCTGGCTCGTGGTTCAGATTCAAGACAAAAGGAATGAATGCGATGATCACGGTAAGTGCCGCATCAATAATGAAGGTGATAACGAAACCAGTTCTATCAACTAGGACTCCAGCGATGAATGGGCCAGCTAGCCCTGCTAGAGCGAAGTAACTCTGAATGGTTCCCATTGCCCGACCAATGTCTTCTTTCTTAGCAAGAATTGGAGTTAGCTTGCCCCAGGTTGGGCCAATAATCGACTGACAGGTGTTGGCAATAAACAACAGAGCCAACATCAACCAATGATCGACATCCTGACTCAAAGTAAAGACTGCGCTTGCACCGATGACTGAAAACAAAGGAACTACCTGCTTGGTACTAAAGCGGTCGGCGATTGTTCCAGCCCATGGAGCAAAGAGGATAGCTGGAAGAGTTCCAACAATGAATAGGGTTGCAATTGCTGCAGGTCCTGCTTCTTTTTCTCTGAAGACCAAAGTGAAAACAGTTAGTTGACTACCAAGGATGCTGAATGCTCGAGCCAGAGCTAGAGCTTGAATCTTTCCCCATTGCGTTTGAGTTGGTTCAATCACTTTTAGTTACTTTCTAGCCAGTAGACGACAGTGTCTCCGTATGACTTTTCTTCTGTTACGTGTAACTTTTCAGGTAATTCAGGAATCGGGGTTCTTGAAGATCGCTCCAAGATAATCACTGCATTTTCTTTTAGGTGAGGAAGTAGTGCAGTTAGGTTTTCGTTGATGTCGGTATTTGATACTTCGTAGGGAGGATCAATGAAAACTAGGTCAAATTTACTAGAGAAGGTGGCTAGGTAACTAGCAACAGTCTTACCTTCAGCCCTAATGTCACAGTCCAGTTCTTCCTTCTGAAGAGCTGCTTTAATCATTCTCTGGTTCGTAATGATTCCACCCAAAGCTTGCTTATTGTTTTCAACCAGAAGCAGTGACCTTGCTCCACGGCTAGCGGCTTCAAACCCCAAGGCACCAGTTCCCGCATAAAGATCTAATACATCAGCGCCATCGATGAGGTCTAAAGCCTCTAGCCGATTGAAGATACTCTCGCGAATACGGTCGCTTGTTGGCCTCGTTACTTTTGCTGGAGAGGCTAGGGTTCTTGAGCCGGCGATACCGCCAATGATTCTGGTCATAGTGTGCCTAGCCTAACTTGTCCTAGCCTTCGACGAAGATTGACTCATGCTGTTACCTCTAACACCCTTAGATCGCCTGATAGGCGATAAGACAGCTAAGGCTATGGCTAAGAACCTAGGGATCAAGACAGTAGCTGATTTACTGCAGCATTACCCTCGCAGGTACTCCTCAAGGGGAGAGCTAACCCCAATCAAAGAGATACCGGTTGGTGAAACTGTTACCCTTGTGGCCGATGTGGTCGAAGTTTATGAGCGACGCATGAAAGGTAAATCCGGAGTCATCTTAGAAGTGAAGCTAACCGATGGCGAAGGCTTTGTAACAGCAACTTTCTTCAATCAGGCTTGGCGAGCTCAGAAGCTCAGGCCAGGGGTTAGAGGTCTTTGGGCTGGAAAGATCGGCAGCTACCAAAACAAATTGCAGTTAGCCCATCCTGACTATGAACTCTTCGGTGACGAAATCGAAGATGAGGTTGCTAAGGCCTGGGCTGAGTTGCCTATTCCTATTTATCCTGCATCTTCGACTTGTTCAACTTGGATGATTCAAAGAGCGATTCGAGTAGTTCTTGATGTCATTCCAACTATTGAAGATGAAGTCCCAGAAGAACTTAGAAAGAAACATGATCTTCTAGATTTGCATGATGCCATCGTGAAGATTCATCAACCAACCAATATGGGGGATTGGATGGCAGCTAGAGATACCTTGAGATATCACGAAGCGTTCATCCTGCAATCAACCTTGGTGAAACGAAGATTAGAAAACAAACACCAAAAGAGCACTGGCAGAGTTTCAAAAGAAAAAGGCTATCTCTCGCAGTTTGATGAAAGCCTTCCTTTCACTTTAACTAATGGTCAGATTTCGATTGGTCAAGATATCGCAGAAGACCTTTCTCAGGCGCATCCAATGAATCGATTGCTTCAAGGTGAAGTGGGTTCAGGTAAAACTCTTGTTGCTGTTAGAGCGATGCTCGTAGTTGCAGATAGCCAAGGCCAGTCAGCGCTACTTGCTCCCACAGAAGTGCTAGCTGCTCAGCATTACAAATCAATCGAAAGAACACTAGGCCCAGTTCTTGCAAAAGAGCTAGGGCTCACTCTTCTTACCGGACAAATGAATACCGCTGATCGCAAGACCGCACTTCTCAACATGGTCTCTGGCAAAGCAAAGATTGTGGTTGGAACTCACGCACTTTTTGCAACCAAGGTTGAGTTCTTTGATCTAGGACTAATTGTTGTTGATGAGCAACACAGATTCGGTGTTGACCAAAGAGAAGCATTAAGGCTGAAGGGTAAGTTACCGCCACATGTACTAACCATGACTGCAACCCCTATCCCTAGAACACTTGCAGTAACTGTCTTCGGTGATCTTGATGTTTCGATACTCACAGAGTTACCTGCAGGAAGACAGGCAATCACTTCGCATGTGATTACTGATGACCAACCAGCACTGGTTGCCAGAGTCTGGCAAAGAGTTGCTGAAGAAGTTAGTAACGGCAGGCAAGCTTTCGTTGTCTGTCCTCGCATTGATGAAACCGACGAAGGTGAAGAACTTATCGCAAGCGGTGGTGCAGCCCAAGAAGACGAAGAGTTCTTAGAAGAGGGAATTACTCCTAAACCGAAAAGACCACTGGCTGCAGCTATAAGTGTCGCAGAGGCTCTAAAGAAAAATCCAGCTCTTCAAGGACTTCGTATTTCTGTTCTTCACGGTAGGCAGTCATCTGAAGAGAAGAACGAGATCATGGCAGCCTTCTCCAATAAAGAGATCGATGTTCTAGTCTCAACAACTGTTATCGAAGTTGGTGTTGATGTGCCTAATGCCACCACCATGGTGATCCTTGATGCTGACAGATTTGGAGTTTCTCAACTTCATCAACTTCGTGGCCGTGTTGGTCGAGGTGGACTGCCTGGTCTTTGCTTGATGCTTACTAGTGCTGAAAAAGATTCATTAGCCCTTGAGAGAGTCAATGCAGTTGCTGCAACGATAGATGGTTTCAAGCTAAGTGAGATTGACCTTGAACTAAGACGAGAGGGAGATGTCCTAGGAGCTAACCAATCAGGTGGCCGATCAAGTCTGAAACTACTTAGAGTCTTGGCTGACAGCAAGATGATTCAAGAGGCCAGAGCAGAAGTATTCGAGATATTTGATGCCGACCCAACCCTGGAGAAGCACCAGAACTTGGCTCTTTGCCTTGAACAACTAGATAAGCAAAGACAAGACTTTCTAACTAAGTCATAGTCGGCTAACCTAAAGGTATGGCCATTGCCGTTTATCCAGGTTCCTTTGACCCCTTTACCTTCGGTCATATAGATATCGCTACCCGTGCTGCCAAAATGTTTGAAACTGTTCACATTGTGGTTGTTCACAATCCAGCAAAGAACCCAAGACTTACAACTGCTAAAAGAGTTGAACTAATATCTGAGATTCTCAACGCTAAGCCTGGAAACTATGTTGTGAGTTCCCTAGAATCAGGTTTGTTGGTTGATTACTGCAAGGACCTCGGAGCAGATGCTCTGGTCAAGGGTGTTAGAACTAACGTTGATTTGGACTATGAGTTACCTATGGCTCAGGTCAATAGGGACCTAAGTGGCATTGAAACTATCTTTATTCCAGCTGATCCAACCCATGGCTTTGTCTCTTCGTCTCTGGTCAAGCAGGTCTTTGACCTTGGGGGAGACATCAGTAAATATGTTCCCATCGAGGTAGTAAAGGCTTTATCTAACTAATGAGTACATTCAACATTCCAGTGCATGATCTCATGCACAAGCCAGGCCACATGCGTGAACTAGAGAGCACAGTTGCCCTTGGAGCCAAGCTTGGTGAGGGTCTAGCCAACGTTCCAAAGGGGCAAAACATCGACCTATCTCTGCGCCTAGAGGGCGTCCATGAGGGCATTTATGTCTCTGGTGGACTCAAAACTATAGCTGTTGCTGAGTGCTCAAGGTGCCTGGAGCCGATGACTGTGCCGGTTCGGGTAGATATTCAGGAGCTTTTCGCCTATTCTTTAGAGGTAGAGGATGACTTGGTCATTCAAGGCGAACAAATCGACTTGGAACCAATAATCATTGATTCGGTAGTTCTCAATCTTCCGTTCACCCCAATTTGTAGTGCAGGCTGTCTTGGTCTGTGTTCTGAGTGTGGTGTTAGGTTGAATGAAAACCCAGATCACGCTCACGAAGCCCCGATTGATTCGCGGTGGAATGAACTTAAAAAACTTGCTCAAGAAAGTGAAGACTGATGCCAGTACCAAAGAGACGATTGTCACGATCAAACACCCGTCACCGTCGTTCAGCATGGATTGCAACTAACACACAGTTAGTTAAGACTGTCGAAAACGGTAAGACCGTATACAGCTTGCCTCACCGTGCTCGTGCCGTAGAAGACGCCAACGGCGTTGTTCAGTTCTACGAGTACAAGGGCCGCAAGGTAGCAGACGCCTAAACTTCGGTTCACACCTTGAACTACGCCTTGCTCACTCAAAGACTTGGCATAAGCATTGAAGCGGA
>CANKLZ010000040.1 GCA_947483795.1 Micrococcales bacterium
GCAAGAATAGTTAGAGCAAGAGCAAATAGTCCACCAGCACCAATGCCCTGGATAGCTCTGAAGGCAGCTAGCTCATACATTGTGGTAGCGAAACCACAAATAACAGAACCAAAAACAAATATAGAAATCGCAGCGATGAATAACTTACGACGACCGAAGATGTCACCGAGCTTTCCATATATAGGCGTGGCGATAGTTGAAGTGATTAGGTAAGCGGTAGTTACCCAAGCCTGAGCCGACAGACCATTGAGGTCATCGGCGATTGTTCGCATTGCAGTTCCAACAACGCTCTGATCTAAAGCTGATAGGAACATTCCAGCCATGAGGCCAAAAAGTACGAACATGATTTGTCTGTGGGTCATTACACCTGTAAGTGCTGACTCTGCTGCTGCGGCTTTGCGTTCTGCGCGTGCCATGGTGTTCTCGTTTCTTGATTTATGAAAGTTAGACTTCTCGTATGGGAAGAAAATTAAAGAACACCAGTGCCAGAATTCTTGGCTTGGGACTCTTGGCCGTTATATTACTTCCCGCGGTAAATAACCCTACACCCGCTAAGGCAACTAGCCTTGCTTGGCAGTCCACAGAACTACCTGAATCTATTTGGATTATTGTCAACAAGCAGAGACCACTAAACCCAATCAAATATGTGCCAACAGACCTGGTTGCCCCTAAGTTTGGAACACTCAATGCCAATCCTTATGGTCGCAAACTTAGAAAAGAAGCATCGACAGCCTCTTACAGGTTAGCCATGGCCATGAAGGCACAGGGTAAAGGCAGCCTCATCATTCAAAGTGCTTACAGATCTTATGCAGAGCAAAAGGTTATTTACGATCGTCAGGTAAAGAGGTACGGATTAAAGGTAGGCGAAGCTCTAGCTGCTAGACCTGGCTACTCGGAGCACCAAACAGGCTGGGCTATGGATGTGTCAGCCAGAAACCAAGGCTGTCAGATCAGAGCTTGCTTTGGTCAGACCAAGGCTGGGCTATGGTTAGCGGCTAACGCCTATAAATATGGCTTCATCATTAGATATCCCAATAATGAAACTGCTATTACCGGCTATCAGTATGAACCTTGGCACCTTCGCTACGTTGGTATCGGCCTTGCCCTAGTAATGCATGATGACAAGGTAAAAACCTTAGAGAAGTTCTTCGGTCTACCTTCAGCCCCGAACTACTAGCATCTGCGTTAACCTTTATCTATGGCCAAATCAGTAAATAGCAGAAAACCAACATATGCCTTCTTAGGTCCTGTTGGAACCTTTACTGAACTTGCCTTGGCGCAAGTAAAAGAGGCCAAGAATGCCAACCACCTACCTGTTTCAACAGTTAGTGAAGCCATTGATGCAGTAATCAATGGAGTAGCCCTTCGTGCAATTGTTCCAGTCGAGAACTCGATTGAAGGCGGAGTATCGGCGACCCTAGATGCTTTAGCTAACACAACAGATATACGTATATATGGTGAGTATCTAGTTCCAATAACTTTCAACCTTGTAGCTAAACCAGGCACTAAGTTAGCTGAGGTTAAAGTCATCAGCACTCATCCAACCGCATTTGCTCAGTGTCGTGGTTGGCTTCAGGAAAACATTCCAAGCTATTCACATCTTCCGGCAACTTCAACTGCTGCAGCTGCGCTAGATCTTCTAAGCAAAGATTCACAAGCGGATGCGGCTATTGCGGCAAAGAGCATCACCGATCATTACAAGCTGACTGTTCTTGCTAAGAACATCGGTGATAACAAGAATGCTCAAACTAGATTTATTGAAATTGGTTTGAATGCAAAGCCAACTAAAGCTTCTGGCAAAGACAAGACATCAGTCATTGTTGAGCTACCTGAGGACCGACCAGGTGCCCTACTAGAAATGCTGGAACAGTTCGCAGCTAGAGGAGTGAACCTAAGCCGTATTGAATCCAGACCTATCGGGGATCAGTTAGGCAGATACAGATTCAATATCGATGCCCAAGGCCATATCGATGACGATGCTGTTGCGGAAGCACTCATGGGTCTGCATAGATTTAGCCCTAAGGTAACTTTCCTAGGCTCATATCCACGGGCTGATAAAAAGAATAGTAAGCATGAGGGGAATAACTCTAATAAGGAGTTCTCTTCGGCAGAGTCGTGGCTAAACAAGCTACGCGCAGGACGCTAAAGGTAACCTTTAATAATGATTGATGCCAACCTGCTCAGAGAGAATCCTGCAGCTATCAAAGCGTCCCAGCGTGCAAGGGGAGCCAGTGAAGACCTCGTTGACCAAGCAGCTCTAGCTGATGACAACTGGAGAAAAGCCCAAGCAGAATTTGAAAACCTACGAGCTGAACAAAACGCTAAAGCAAAACTAGTCGCAGGCGCATCACCTGATGATAGAGCAAAACTTATTGCTGAAGGACAAGAACTAGCTGCTGGAGTTAAAGCTGCTGAGCAAAGAGCAGCTGATTTTCAAAGCGAACTAAACGCTGTGGTTTCTAAGATTGAAAACGTAGTGACAGAAGGCGTCCCCGTTGGAGGGGAAGACAACTTTGTTGTAATTCGTGAAGAAGGAACAAAACCAACTTTTAGTTTCACTCCAAGAGATCACGTAGAACTAGGTGAACTACTTGATGTCATCGACATTGAACGTGGCGTCAAGATCTCAGGTTCAAGGTTCTATTTCCTAAAGGGTTGGGGAGCAAGACTAGAGCTGGCCCTTATGAACCTGGCCCTTGATCAAGCGGCTAAGGCTGACTTCACAGCTCTGATAACACCAACTCTTGTTAAGCCTGAAGTTATGGCAGGAACAGGATTCCTAGGCGAGCATGCTGATGAGATTTACTACCTACCAGCAGATGATCTATATCTAACTGGCACAAGCGAAGTTGCTCTTGCTGGGTATCACAGCAACGAGATCATTGACCTAAGTGAGGGCCCGAAGAGATATGCGGGTTGGTCAACTTGTTACCGTCGTGAAGCTGGTTCTCACGGTAAAGACACCAAGGGTATTCTTCGAGTTCACCAGTTCAACAAACTAGAGATGTTCTCTTATGTTGAACCTGAGCAAGCAGATGAAGAGCACAAGAAACTTCTTGCATGGCAAGAAGAGATGCTTAAGAAGTGTGAACTTCCATATCGCGTTATTGATACTGCGGCTGGAGATCTAGGTTCAAGTGCTGCCCGTAAGTTTGATGCTGAAGCTTGGGTTCCTTCTCAAGAAACTTATAGAGAACTAACTTCAACTTCTAACTGCACTACCTATCAAGCAAGAAGACTTAACGTTAGATACCGTAAGGAAGACGGCAAGACTGCCATTGCTGCCACATTGAACGGAACACTTGCAACTACCCGTTGGTTGGTAGCTATTTTAGAGAACCACCAACAAGAAGATGGCTCAGTTCGTATTCCAGTTGCCCTTCGTCCTTACCTAGGTGGAGCTGAAGTTATCCTCCCTGTAAAGAAGAGTTAGACGTTGACTCAGGAACCTTGGCTGATAGCTATCGACATCGATGGCACACTTGTGCACGACGATGGCTTTTTAGCACCAGAGGTTATTAGAGAAGTAACTAGAGTTCGTGACTTAGGTCACCATGTTGTTGTTGCAACTGGACGTGCTGCAGCCAATGCTATTCCTGTAGTTCAAGATGTTGGGATTGATATCGGTCACGTGGTTTGTTCCAACGGTGCGGTAACCATCGAAATAGATAAGCAAGACGCTCGGGGTTACATTGTTCGAGAAGTTATTGGTTTTGATCCAGCACCAGTTCTCTCTCAACTAATTGATAAACTACCTGATGCGCACTTTGCTGTTGAAGATGTTGATGGAACCTATAGATTCCACAAGCCTTTTCCTTCATATGCATTAGGTGCGGAAAACATTGAGACACCCCTAGATCAACTAATGCACGGTGAAGTGAGCCGTGTTGTCGTGCTCTCGCCAGAACAGAATGTTAATGATTTCCTAGAGATAGTGGAATCAGTTGGTTTGCATTCTGTCTCATATGCGATTGGTTACACAGCTTGGCTAGATATCTCTCCACAGGGTGTAACTAAGGCAAGTGCACTTGAGCAGAGAAGGAAATCCCTAAATATCCCTAGAAATAGAGTTATCACCATTGGGGATGGTCGCAATGACATCTCTATGTTTGAGTGGGCTAATGAAGGCGGAGGCCTGTCATTTGCCATGGGCCAGGGTCCTGACGAAGTGAAGCAGGCAGCCACCATTGTCACAGCCAGCGTTGAAGAACACGGTGTTGCCAAGGTTTTATCCGGCCTTGAGGGCATTATCTACACCCAAAACTAGCTATCAGCCTTATCGCAGGTTGAAAGCGTATTTTTATAAACACTGAGCATTAGTTAGACTATTCAACGGAGGTCTGTCCGAGCGGCCGAAGGAGCTAGTCTTGAAAACTAGTGAACTGAAAGGTTCCGTGGGTTCGAATCCCACGGCCTCCGCCAGTTTTGTCTAACTAAGACTCAAGTCAACTCAATCTAAGGGGTTATCGAATTGTCTGAGAAGTCGAAGAAGCAACTAAAACTTGATCGTGCTGTTGCTCGTCACGGCAACATTCAAGCTGTGGGCAGATGGAGATCTGTCCTTGGTGTTTTTGCAAAAGCACTTGTTGTTGTTCTAGTTTCAACACTAACTGTCACCACCGTTTCAGCAATTCAATTAGCTGGTGAGCTTAGCCGTCATCAAGTTGACATCCCAGGTATCGATGGTGAAGAAAGAGTTATTCCACCGTTGGATGGCCCACTTAATCTTCTACTTGTTGGTAGTGACACTAGACAGGGTGCCGGTAACTCAGCTTTTGGTAACACCGGTGGAAACTTAGCTGATGTGATTATTTTGTTACACGTGGCAGCTGACAGACAGAGTGCTGTTGGTTTATCTATCCCGCGCGACACCATGCTCCCGTGGCCTGCATGTCCAAGCACAACTGGTGGCCCTGGTTACTACGCCCAAAGCCTTGGACAAATAAACGCAACTATCGCTAATGGTGGTCCTGGTTGCACACTTCTAACAGTTGAACTTCTTACCGGGCTAAATATTCCATATCTTGCGATGGTTGACTTCAATGGAGTTATTGAACTTTCTAATGCCGTTGGTGGTGTTGAGGTTTGTGTGGCTGAAGATATTGAAGACGAATACACAAACACTTATCTAAAGAAGGGCATGCACAACCTTCAGGGTGTGCAGGCACTTCAGTTCCTAAGAACCAGACACGGCGTTGGCGATGGATCTGACCTAGGAAGAATTAGCAACCAGCAGGTTTACCTAACTTCACTAGTAAGAAAGCTAAAGAGCAAAGATATCTTAAGTAACCCTGTTGCTCTATACAGCCTTGCTCAAGCTGCAGCTAGAAACATGACTTTGAGCAAAACTCTTTCTGACCCAGCTGCACTAATGGGTGTTGCAAATGCTTTGAAAGATATTCCAATGAAGAAGATTACTTTCTTGCAGTTGCCATCTATTTATGGATTTCCAGCTCCTAACCAGGGCAGAGTGTTGCCTGATTATGAAAAAGCTCAGGTTCTTTTCGATATGATGAAAAATGACGAGCCTTTCGTATTGGGAGAAATAAAGAACACAGGTGTTGGTGCAGAGATAGCACCTACCCCTACTCCTAAGCCAACCAGAACAGCTAAGCCGGGCGCGACTCCATCAAAGACCCCAACCGCTAAGCCAACACCAACGGTTAAGCCATTACCTGATTGGGTTCAAGGCACTAACGCCCAAACAACTACCTGTTCTAAATAACTCTTTAGTTCACTAATCTGGCTAGGCTTAAACCATGCCAGATTACATCTCGGCGCTAGATTTATTCACCATCGGAATCGGACCTTCAAGTTCGCATACGGTGGGACCTATGAGAGCAGCGTTGCTCTTTGCTGAAGCAGTTGAGGCTGAAGGCAAACTATCGCTGACAAGTAGAGTTAGCGTCTCACTATTCGGATCGCTCGGTGCTACCGGGCCAGGTCACGGAACAACCAATGCCATAGTCGCAGGACTCCAAGGTCAAACACCAGAAACATGTAATCCAGGCCATGTATTAGTTGCTTGGGATAAGGCCATTGAAACTTCATCTCTTCAATTGTTGAATCACAAGATTTCATTCAATGAAAGTGATTTTAGTTTCCAACCTCTTATAAGACTGCCCAAGCACTCCAATGGTTTGAGATTAAAAGCCATAGCTGACAACGCAGATGTCTTACTCGAACAAACCTATTACTCAGTTGGTGGAGGTTTTGTTGAAGCTGATCATTACATATACAAAGCAGATAGATCTGAAGTACCCTTCCACTTCTCCAGTGCTGATGAACTGTTGGAGATATGCGCAAAAGAGGGTAAGACAATTGCGCAAATAGCTTTTACTAATGAAGTCTTCCTGCACGGTGAACTAGATCTCGACATCAAGTTAGATGCCATATGGAATGCTATGCAGTTATGTATCGAAGAAGGCCTTCAGACTAAAGGAGTTCTTCCTGGTTACCTAGCGGTTGAAAGAAGAGCAGCAGATATGGCTGAGCAGCTAAACAGCGTTGCTGATGCGAATGAGGTGTCTAATGAATGGATTCAGGCTTATGCAATAGCGGTCAATGAACAGAACGCATCGGGTAGAAGAGTTGTAACAGCGCCAACCAATGGTGCGGCTGGAATCATCCCTGCTGTTGGCTATTGGGCTATGAAGTTCAAGGGTATTGATTCCAAATTAATTGCTCGTGACTATCTTCTGACTGCAGCGGCTATTGGTTCTTTGTATAAAAGAAATGCATCTATCTCTGGAGCAGAAGCCGGTTGCCAGGGTGAAGTTGGCTCTGCATGTTCTATGGCAGCAGCTGGCTTAGCAGCAGTATTGGGAGGAACACCAGAGCAGATAGAGAACGCAGCTGAGATAGCAATGGAGCATAATCTAGGTCTCACTTGTGATCCTGTTGGGGGATTCGTGCAGATGCCTTGCATTGAAAGAAACGCTATAGCCGCGGGTACTGCAGTCTCAGCGGTTCGATTAGCACTATTAGGTGATGGTAAGCACAAGATATCCTTGGATACGGTGATTGAAACTATGCGTCAAACAGGATTAGATATGTCTAGTAAATACAAAGAGACTTCACTCGGAGGACTCGCCGTGAATGTTGTGGAGTGCTAACGATGACAACTGTAGTTATTTGGGTTTCTGATATAGAGAAATCTGTTGGCTTCTATGCAGCCCTTTTTGAAGACAACAGCCCATATCGTTCCGATGGTTTCGCTAGCGTATCGGGTTTAGGTAATGAAGTCTTGATACACCTACTGCCTGAAGAATATAGATCTGAGCCAACGCTGGGTGAAGATAACCCAATCAAACCGGTCTTTGATGTGCACAGTATCGACAAAGCTCGTCTTGCAGCTGGCCGCACAGGTGGTCGCATCAAGAGTGATATTCAGGAACACAACAACTGGAGTTATGCCGATGGCAACGATCCTGATGGAAACATCATTCAGGTTAGAGAAGGACTTTAGTTAGCAGCAATAGGACTTGAGCTAAGGACTAACGTTTTATAGCCAGTCTTGGTAGCTCTGATTCTGAAAACTATTTGCTTGCCTCTGTCTATCGAAGTCACTTTGTAAGTCTTCGCCACTGCACCAGATATCTCTTCACCGTTTCGTAGCCATTGATAGGTGAATTTCACACCGCTATCCCATGAACCAACTGCTCCAGAGAGAGTTTTGTTCAGGGCAGCTATTCCCAAAACAGTAGGAGTGGGCGTCTTCGATAGCTCACCTGCTGATACCAAAACCTCTTGGCTAGTGATCGAAGTTGTGGAATACGCCAATCTGGTCAGAGTAATTTTCGCCGAAAGGAATGTGCTGACATCTTCAGCTTTGACTTTGTATTCAGACCTTGACGCACCGGTAATCAATTGTGAATCTCTAAACCACTGGTAGGTCGCTTTGACACCTGCTGGAATTTGAGCACTTATCAGTAACGTGTTGCCGGTAGCAGCTGTACCGGCTATTGCTATCTCAGGTTTCTCGAAAACACCTAGCCCAATAACGCGTGGCGTACTCGATGTGACAACAAGCGGATAGCCAGGTTGGTTCACAGAAGTGGTCAGCGAAATAGATTTAGAAAGGTCAGAACTTGTTGGTGTGTAAGTAGGTCCAGTTGCCGAGGACATCAACCTGCCATCCCTGTACCACTTATAGGTAACTGAAACAGAGTTGTTAGCAATCGGATTTCCAGTAAGAACTGAACCAACACGAGCTGCCCCTGTGATTGAGGCTGCTGGGAGTTTTGTGTTTGAAGCTAATACGGCTACAGAAGTACTTGAGGCAGTGGGTAAAGAATTCTTTGATGAGCTCACCCTTACGGAAATCAAAGCGTTTGCATCAGCAGGTGCAATAACGTAATCAGTTCCTGTGGCATTAGCTATTGGCTGAGAGTTTCTTAGCCACTGGTAACTAAGGGTGGCTGTGTAATCCCACGTACTAGCAACTGCCTTGAGCGTGCTGCCAACGGTGCTGGGTCCACTCATGCTCAAGGTGGGAGCCTCAGGGTTACGGGTGTTCAAGAAAGCTGTAAGGGACGCAGTTCTTTGAGGAAAGAATGCATCTAACCAGCTCTGCCAGAAAATGGCAGACCACACATCGGGGTTAGATCTTGTTTCTTTGGAGATGTAGGCGTTGTTTATGACAGACGCTACTTTGTTCTTGAAACCTGGAATATCTAAGGTTGCCACCTTGTTCTTGACTGCAACCTGTGCTCTAACCAACTGAGCTTGGCAAGGCACATAGGCAACACACTTGCGAAGCATGATGCTTCTTTCTTGATTGCCAAAGTTTCTAAATGCTGGTCCTCTACCGAGCCAGTCAAGCTGGGCATCTTCTTGCATCGGGAATGTGCCATCCTGACCCCAAGGAATAATCCTTAGTTTCCCTGTGTCATCGAAGACTATGTAGTAGTTGTTCTGAACAACATCTGTATA
>CANKLZ010000041.1 GCA_947483795.1 Micrococcales bacterium
CGTTCAATCTGCTCCACACTTGGGCCATCTTCGCAGTGCTTTGGTTTATGACATTCTTCAAAGATGGCTAAGTGCATCTGGCCATGAGGTAACCATGGTGCGAAATGTCACAGACATCGATGACAAGGTTTTAGTAAACGCAGGTGATCGTGACTGGCGTGAGTTCGCTAAAGAAGTTGAAGCAACATTCGATGATGCTTATGCAAAGCTCAGCGTCCGCGAACCAACTCACAAGCCACATGCCACTGAACACATTGAAGACATGGTTGTGCTAGTTGAGAAACTAATCAAGCTAGGCCATGCCTATCAAGCTGAAGATGGCTCTGCAAATGTTTTCTTTGATACCGCATCTTGGCCAAGATATGGTGAACTAACAAATCAGAAGCTTGAAAACATGGAAGGTGAAACTGACGCTAGTCACGGTAGAAAATCACCTAACGACTTTGCTTTGTTCAAAGCTCACAAACCAGAAGAACCAGCAACAGCTGCTTGGAAAACTCCTTGGGGATTGGCAAGACCTGGCTGGCATATCGAATGTTCTGCAATGGCTAAACATTTCTTAGGTGAATCTTTTGACATTCACGGTGGTGGCCTTGATCTGCGTTTTCCGCACCATGAAAATGAACTAGCGCAATCAACAGCAGCTGGAAATAGTTTTGCTAATTTCTGGCTACACAATGCTCTGGTAACCATCAATGGCAACAAGATGTCGAAGAGTTTAGGCAACGGTGTTTCAGTTGAAGATTTGACCAAAGCCGGAAGCTGGGGAGCAATCAGGTATTGGCTGCTATCTGCTCAATACAGATCCAACCTTGACTACTCAGAGACATCCATTAGAGATGCTCAGGCAGCTCTTGATCGCATAGTTGGATTCCTGAAAAGAACCACAAACACTAGACGGGTCGAGGTGGATTTGGACTTTATTCCTCTTGAATTCAAAGAGGCTATGGATTCAGATCTCAATGTTCCGGGTGCACTTGCCGTAATCCATGAGAGAGTTAGAGCTGGAAACACTGCTTTCGATGGCAAAGATGAGCCGAAACTCTCTGAATGTGTTGAACAGGTCAAAGCAATGATGGCTGTTCTAGGCTTGACCTTTGCCTATCAAGAGCCTCTTTATACTGAAGAATTCTCAAAGCAGGTCGAAGACCTGATCCAAATGAGACACGAAGCCAAATTGGCTAAAGATTTTGCTCGAGCTGATGAAATCAGAGTTGAGTTAGAAGAATTGGGTGTAACGCTCAACGACATGAAAGATATAACGATGTGGAGTTTTAATGGCTAGGAAACCAAGCCGTCCAGGCGCAGCTAAGGCGAAAAAGGGTGGCTCTAAAGGAGCACCTAAGGTAGGCACCGGAGGTAAAGGCCGTCAGGCTCTTGAGGGTCGTGGCCCAACCCCTAAAGCTGAAGACCGTAAGTATCACCCGGCTGCTAAGGCTAAAGCACTTAGAGAGCGTAAGTCAGCTGTAACCCCTAGGGTCGCCAAGGCTAAGCCAGGAACTTCACTGACTGCTAAAAAAGGTGAGTTTTTAGCTCCAGGTTCCAGAACTGCAGGAAATGCTGGTGGAGCAGCTCGTACCGGTAGAAGAGTACAGAAGGCAGCTGAATCAGGAGAAGTCCTTTCTGGTCGTAACTCAGTTCTTGAAGCTCTGAGAGCTAAAGTACCAGCAACATCTCTATTCATTGCAGCGCGTATTGAAATGGATGACCGAGTTAGAGAAGCTATTTCGCTAGCTAACGCCAGAGGTATTTCTGTCGGTGAAGTCACCCGTCCAGAGATGGATCGTATGACTGGTAACGATGCTGTGCACCAAGGTGTTGCTCTGCAGGTTCCTCCGTATAACTACCAGCACCCAAGTGAGCTGCTAGACAAGATTTTGGCTAGAGGTCAAAAGCCACTGCTAGTTGCCCTTGATGGAATCACTGACCCTAGAAACCTAGGAGCAATTATTCGATCTGTTGCTGCCTTCGGTGGCCAGGGAGTCATTGTTCCTCAGCGCAGATCAGTTGGTGTAACAGCATCTGCTTGGAAGACCTCTGCTGGTGCTGCATCCAGAGTTCCCGTAGCCCTAGCTGCCAACCTCAACGCAACAATCAAAGAATTCCAGAAGCGTGGATTGTTTGTTGTAGGTCTTGATGGTGGTGGCGACATGTCACTACCAACATTCAAGCTTGTTAGCGAGCCGCTACTTCTAGTTATCGGAAGCGAAGGAAAAGGACTGTCTCGTTTAGTTCAAGAGAACTGCGATGCAATTCTTTCTATTCCTATTGCTAGAGATACAGAATCTCTAAACGCAGGTATCGCTGCATCGGTAGCCCTGTACGAAGTCTCTAAAGCAAGAATCAAAACTACCAAGTAGTGAATTAAACGAGAATGACCCGGCTCTAAGAGCCGGGTCATCTCTACTTAACTAATTAGTCCTTTGCTGGAGCTGCCTTCTTTACTGCAGGCTTTGCAACAGCTTTCGCTGCTGCTGGCTTTGCAGTTGCTGCAACATCGTTGTTGAGTCGAAGTCCAGTGGTTACATCAAATAGGTGAGTGATTCCACCCTGAGGCTTTAGGAAGACCTTATCGCCTGAACGAAGTGAGCTCACTGAACCAATACGTGCGATGACGTCAGTCTTCTCACCTTCAATAACAGTTGAACCGTATAGGAAAGCATCTGCACCGAGCTCTTCGATAACGTCGATCTCAACTTCAATACCTTCTGACTTAGAGATAACTAGGTCTTCAGGACGAAGGCCAACAGTTACTGACTTCTCTTTGGTCTTACCCAAAACAGCAGAGTCAATCTTGATGGTTGCATTTCCAAACTTCACACCACCGGCAACAATCTTCAGGGTCAGCAAGTTCATCGCAGGTGAACCGATGAAGCCAGCAACGAATACGTTGGCTGGACGCTCGTAAAGTGCACGTGGGGTGTCAACCTGCTGAAGAACACCATCCTTCAAAACTGCAACTCTGTCACCCATGGTCATAGCTTCAACCTGGTCGTGGGTTACATAAACGGTTGTTACACCTAGTCGACGCTGAAGTGAAGCAATCTGAGTTCTAGTTGCAACACGAAGCTTTGCATCAAGGTTTGATAGTGGCTCATCCATAAGGAATACTTCAGGCTTACGAACAATCGCACGACCCATAGCAACACGCTGACGCTGACCACCAGATAGTGCTTTTGGCTTACGGTCTAGGTATGGCTCAAGATCCAAAAGCTTTGCAGCCTCTAGAACACGAGCTGCTCGCTCGTCCTTCTTAACGCCAGCAATCTTTAGAGCGAAGCCCATGTTTTCTGCAACGGTCATGTGCGGGTATAGCGCGTAGTTCTGGAAAACCATCGCGATGTCGCGGTCCTTTGGTGGAACCTGGGTTACGTCGCGATCACCGATCAAAATGCGACCTTCGTTGACCTCTTCAAGGCCAGCGAGCATACGCAGGGTTGTGGTCTTTCCGCAACCTGATGGACCGACGAGAACTAGGAATTCTCCGTCTTTAACAGTCAACTCAACCTGGTCAACTGCTGGGCGAGTACCGCCCGGGTAGATTCTTGTGGCTTTTTCGAAAGTCACTGATGCCATGGTATTACTCCTTCAGCGGCAGGAACGAGCCGCACGATCCGTAGTGAAATAGCGACCTGAGCGATTGCTCAGGCTCTTCCTATTATTACATTGGTTAGGAGTCGTTTAGACTATAAATCGTGCTTTTGGGCTTAGCCCAATCTGTCCAGAATTAGCCAAAGGTGAATGTTATGAATCAAACTCCTCGTCCTACCAGATCAGAACAGCGTGAACAGGCAAGAGCTAAAGCTCGTGACCTTAGAGAGCAAAGAGCTAAAGGTGACAAGCGGAAGCGTCTTCTGATTTCTATTGGTTTGACCGTTGGAATCATCGCAGTTGTTGCCGGTGTAGTGGCAGCTGTGTTCGCCTTCTCGACATCTTCAAACACCAACGCCGAAAACGCAAAAAAGGTCCCAGCTAACACGACTGAATTCGGTGGTGTGTTGATTGGTAAGAACCTTGTCCCGGTAACTCCAGCGCAGGCTAAAAAGGTAAATCAGATTGTTATTTACCAGGACTACCAGTGCCCAATTTGTAAGCTCTTCAAAGACCCAAACGCCAGCCAAATTAAGGCATGGGTTGAATCTGGTCGAGCAACTGTTGAGTATCACCCGATTTCATTCTTGGATGGACAATCTCTAAACAACTATTCTTCGAGATCAACCAACGCTGCACTTTGCGTTGCGAACTCTCAGCCAGAAAAGTTCTACGATGTGAACACCGCTTTGTATGCCACCCAACCACAAGAAAACACAGCTGGTCCATCTGACTCAGATTTGAAAGAAACTCTACGCAAAGCCGGAGTGGAAATAACTTCAGAGATGAATACCTGTATCGATCAGAAGCGTTACGCCAAATACATCGAAAACAGAACATCAGAGGCGTTTAGCCAGCCTGCAGTAACTGGTACAGAGATTCCAGGCGGAACTCCATATGTTCTAGTCAACGGCAATCTTTACGACTGGGGAGGCAAGGCTGAAGACCTAGTCAATCCAGCTCGCTTCGCTCAGTTCTACACAACCCACCAAAAGTAAACATCTAACTAAGGAAAAATCTTGAAGAAAACTATTTTCACAACAGTAATCGCAGCAGTAATTGCCATCACTTTGGCTGCTTGTTCCGCAAGCGGAGCAAAACAGATTGTTCTTAGACCGGCTACCGGCGAGACAGACACATTCACAGTGGGTCAGCGTGCCAACATCGTTGGCGAACTAGATCTTACAGATGCCAAGATTGAATCTTTTGACATCGTGGTTGAAGAACTAGTTCCTGGTGGGTCATGGACACAGTTCCGCAAGATCACAGCCAGCAAGGGTTCAAGCAGCATTGGCTTTGCACTTGTCAAGCAGGAGACCGGTGACTTCCAGTACCGTGCAATCATTAGCGGTAAAGAATACGGACCTTTCACTTCATCAGTAATCACAGTGAAGTACAAGGCAAAGAACTAACAGCAAGATTTATAGGAAACCGGCTACCTCTAATGAGATAGCCGGTTTCTTTTTGCCTAAAATTGTCAAACCCATGCCCAATAAACGCTAAACTTTTCTTCGGACCTAAGTGTCCTAGCCGACCTGGCGCAATTGGTAGCGCATCGCACTTGTAATGCGAGGGTTAGGGGTTCGAGTCCCCTGGTCGGCCCCAAATTCTGTCTAAAAAACTCAAAATGAAAGAAGAACAAATGAATAAAGTAGGCAGAAACATTTCCTCAAAGATTGCCCTTCTAGGCGCATCTTCAGTGCTAGCCCTTTCTGCGGCAGTTCCTGGGTTTGCTGCAAATGCTTCCGACTATGGTGTTTGGTCAGAACCAGTTCTAAATTCTGAATCGGGTTCTTACAGTGGAACTATTTCTTTTACAGGTACAACTATTCCAAGTGCGACATACGAAACCGTGTTTAGCCTTGTCGACGATAAAGACAACGAAGTTGAAATTAGAGATACCTCTGAAGAGTGGATATCTGAAGGAACACCTTTTGGCGCAGTTTTTGGTTTCAATGGTCCCTCAACAACTAATAACTTCCTTCGAACGGGAGTTACCTTAACTTCTGAACTTGCGTCAGCCACGACTACAATCACATTTGAGTCACCTGTTCCTGCTGACTCCCTAGGGGTTGTTATAGCCGACTTGGATATCGACTCCGCAACTATCTCGGCGAAAACAGCTGACAACATTGCACTTACTGGAGACGAACTTGTTGGTTCTGCGGATCCAATCGGTTTCAACATGTGCGACACCGATAAGAACATCCCAACAATCTGTGAAGACGTCGAAGACCCTAAAGATCTTCCTTTGGTGACTAAGAACGCTAACGACGTATATGTGGTTAACAGCGAGGTTGGCGAAGATGTGGGTGTGAGCGCGTGGGTAAAGCCTTCAGCCGAGTTTTCAACTCTTACTATTGTCCACATTGGTCTTGGTACCCCAAGCACAGTAAGAATTGTGCTTGCAGGTCCAACCATCCCAACTCTGGCAGACACGGGATCAACTAAGTCAGATCTATTTGCACTTGCTGCAGCTCTGATGATTCTTGGTGCGTTTAGCTTGATTTACTCAAGAAGATTTAGCAACAAATAGTTTCTAGTAAAAAACGCCAAGTCAACTTACTGGCTTGGCGTTTTTTGTTTAGTTCCTTGAGATAGGGCTAGACGTTTAGTCCATTTAGAGCTTCGAAGACCAAGAACGCTGGCCATACGGTTGCCTTCAAGAGACCCAGTGCTCCAGCCCAGAAGTCTGGAGCAGTCGAGATGTAGAAGATTGCGGCACCGATGAAGCCAAGGAAGTAGATGAAACCTCCACTTGATTTGGACACTTCAACATTCACCTTGCCGGCATGCTTCTTTACTTTTTTTGTTAATTTTCTTTTTTAGCTTTGCGCTGTCAAATTCTTTCATGATACCAACCTACCAAGTTGAAGGGCAAACTAGCTGACTGCAGAAACGGCGCCTTAAGTGGAGATTGTTAGGGCAAATTCCCCTGAGAGATTTACAGCAGTTGTTTAGGCTAGATCTTCATTCCATTTTTGAACGTCTAGGACAACTAGAGCTCTACTTGACAAGGACTACTCAGCTTCGAAGGTGATGCTGACAGAGTTGATGCAGAATCGATCTCCAGTTGGGGTCTGTGGTGCATCCTCAAATACGTGACCTAGATGAGATCCACATGCTCGGCATAGAACTTCAACTCGCTTCATTCCGTGACTGGAATCCTCTCTCAGTTCAACAGCATGATCTTCTTTAGGCTCATAAAAGCTAGGCCAACCACAGTGTGAATCAAACTTAGTGGTACTGGTGAATAGTTCTGCACTACAACCTCGGCAGCGAAAGGTTCCTTTACGCTCTTCATTTAGGAGTTCACCGGTGAAAGCTCTTTCTGTACCGGCCTCGCGAAGCACGTGATATTCGAACTCAGTCAGTTCTTCACGCCATTGTTCTTCGGTCTTTTCAACTTTACGTTCGGTCATTGTCGGCTTTCTTAGGTTTATCACAGGTTAGAAACCTAATATAGAACAGTTAGAGATAAAACAAGGAGCGACAAATGGCCAGGACTAAGAAAGCAGATGCAATTGATCTGCTCAAGCCTGACTACAAGCATGTTGGAAAACACAGGGCTCGAAGAACTGCAAAGGATCGCTGGATAGAATTCTTCGCTCTTGCCCTTGCTTCTGTGCTTTTAAGTGGTGGCGGATACTTTGGTCTTCAGTCAGCAATCAGCGCTTTGGCTACACCAACACCCACCAAGAATGTTGTAAATGGAGTCGACCTGAGCACCCCGATAACGGTGATTGATGGAACTGGAACTCGCAAATACGCCATGAGAATAGGCCAGCAGCTCCAAGATGCCAAACTTGTGGTTCCTTACTCTAGAACGCTAGATATGACCTTGGCTGATACTTCCATAACTATAAAGAAGGAAGAATACAGAGCCCTAGCCAAGCGAATCCAGCTAATTATTGGCAAATTACCAATAGTTCTCAACGCTGACGCCAAATACCCTATAGAGGTCAGGCTTGGCCTGGGCTTTACGATAAACGGCTAAATCCTTCTATAACAGTCCCGTTATCTGCCCAATATTGACTTGCACAGATAGACCCAAACAGCCCTAGACTGAATGCAGTCGAAAAAGATTCGTTTGCTATAACACTCGAAATCAAACTTTTGGATAAAACCATAGGTGAGACTGCAGTGAAGGAAGTACCGGATCTGATTCAAAAAGTAATAGGAGCATCAAATGGCACAAGGAACCGTAAAGTGGTTCAACTCTGAGAAGGGTTTTGGATTCATCACACAGGACGGCGGAGCGGACGTATTCGTACACTTCTCAGCTATCCAGTCAGAAGGATACAAGGAGCTTAGAGAAAACCAGCGCGTTGAGTTCGAAGTTAAGAACGGCGACAAGGGCCCACAGGCTGACAACGTACACGTTATCTAATAACAAGTTTCAAATTCTAGAGCCATCCTTTCGAGGGTGGCTCTAGTCCTTTAACCCCTGACTTGCACTCCAAGGTTTTCAGTGCCAAAATGGATTAGCACTCACCTTAGGAGAGTGCTAACTATCCAACACTTACCCGTCCAGGAGGGCGTAACCCAACATGGCAAAAATAATTAGCTTTAACGAAGAGGCACGTCGCGGTCTTGAGCGTGGCTTGAACATCCTTGCTGACACAGTTAAGGTCACCCTTGGCCCACGTGGTCGCAACGTAGTTCTTGAAAAGAAGTACGGTGCACCTACCATCACTAACGATGGTGTTTCGATTGCGAAAGAAATTGAACTAGACGATCCGTTC
>CANKLZ010000042.1 GCA_947483795.1 Micrococcales bacterium
CGATACGGTAGTGAGGCGTCTTTAGTTTTCCTAGACGCTTTAGGCGGATTTTTACAGCCACAATGCTCCTGTTTATGAATTGGGGCGAACAATCAACCGTGAGCGTGGGGGCACACTCGGTATAAAAGCTCTAATGGGTTGCCCATTCAGTTTGGTTAGAGGGTCAAACTGCAGGCAACCTCTCTATTGTGCCAGAAATAACCGGCAGGAGCAACCAACTATCCCCCTAAACCGAAGGATGACCCTGAATTTCCTTGCTGAGCAGGTTTAATTCCCGATATTTCAGCGGCACGTTTAGCTGGGTTGCCGGACTTAGCCTTCTTCTTGCCCTTCTCTTTCTTGACCTGAGGTCTAGGCATAGCACCCATACCCTGAGGCATGCCAGGAATGCCTGGATTTCCACCTTTAGCCATGACCTTCATCATCTTGGCTGCTTGCTCAAATCTGTTTACAAGTGAGTTCACATCGGTAACAGTCATACCTGAACCCTTAGCAATTCGAAGCCTTCTTGAACCATTGAGAATCTTTGGATCCCGACGCTCTTTAGGTGTCATTGCTCGAATTATTGCTTCGGTGTGATCTATCTCTTTTTCATCGATGTTATCTAATTGACCTTTGAGCTTTCCAGCTCCAGGCATCATCGAAAGCATGCTCTTGAGAGAGCCCATCTTTCTAAGCTGTTGCATCTGGTCCAAGAAGTCTTCCAAGGTGAATGCATCCTTGGCCATCTTCTCAGCCATGGCGCTGGCTTCTTGCTCATCAAAAGATTTCTGAGCTTGCTCGATAAGGGTGAGAATATCTCCCATATCTAGAATTCTTGAAGCCATGCGATCTGGATAGAACGGCTCAAAGGCATCCATACCTTCACCAGTTGAACTAAAGAGAATTGGCTTGCCTGTTACTTGAGCAACAGATAGTGCTGCACCACCTCTAGCATCACCATCAAGCTTGGTTAGAACAACACCTGTGATTCCAACACCATCTTCGAATGCTCTAGCAACATTTACTGCGTCTTGACCAATCATTGAGTCAATAACAAACAGAACTTCATCAGGGTCGGTAGCTTTTCTAATGTCATTAGCTTGTTTCATTAGTTCTTCATCAATACCCAGACGACCTGCGGTGTCGACTATTACTACTGAGAACTGCTTCTGTTTAGCGTGCTTGATTGAATCCTTAGCAACACTTACCGGGTTACCTTTACCATTGCCAACTTCAGGAGCAAAGACAGGAACACCAACACGTTCACCGATAACTTGAAGTTGGTTCACAGCATTAGGCCTTTGAAGATCACAGGCAACCAATAGTGGTGTTTGACCTTGGTCTTTGAGCCACTTGGCTAACTTTCCAGCAAGTGTTGTTTTACCAGAACCTTGAAGTCCAGCGAGCATGATCACCGTTGGTGGGTTCTTAGCAAACTGAATTCTTCTAGCTTCTCCACCCAAGATGACAACAAGTTCTTCTTGAACAATCTGCACAACCTGCTGAGCAGGGTTTAGCGCCTTAGATACTTCATCACCCAGTGCTCGTTCACGAACAGCAGCAATGAAAGTCTTTACAACCTCTAGGGAGACGTCTGCTTCGAGGAGAGCTCTTCTGATCTCTCTAAGGGTTGCATCAATGTCGGCAGCAGAGAGCTTACCTTTGGCACGAAGACCTTTGAAAGTTTCAACCAAACGTTCGGATAGATTTCCAAACACTATTTCTCACCTACTAAACCAATTGCAAACTCTTTAGCATCAAAGAAACCAAAGTCGTTGATGCCTTCACCGACACCTACTAGTTTGACAGGGATATTCAACTGATCTTGGATGGCATAAACAATTCCACCCTTAGCGCTGCCATCTAACTTGGTTAGAGCAATCCCGGTAACTGCTGCAACTTCTGTGAAAGCTTTAGCCTGGGTCATAGCGTTCTGACCCGTTGTTGAATCAAGAACTAAGAGCACTTCACTAATCGGCAGGTTCTTTTCAATAACTCTTCTAATCTTCCCTAGTTCATCCATCAGACCCTGCTTGTTTTGCAGTCTTCCTGCAGTGTCAATGATGAGAACATCAGAACCGTTAGCAATAGCCTTTTCAACTGCTTCGTAAGCAACAGCAGCTGGATCTTGACCCTCAGACACTGGCTTCACAATTGATGAGTTACTTCGAGTAGCCCAAGTCTCAAGTTGCTCAACAGCTGCTGCTCTGAAAGTATCGGCAGCACCTAGGGTTACCTTTGCTCCACCTTCAACTAGGTAGTTTGCTAACTTACCGATAGTTGTTGTCTTACCAGCACCATTAACACCTACAACCAAAATCACATAAGGCTGTTTACCTGAATCAAGATTTAGTGAAACATCTGATCTTGTCATCTTCTCGGTTAAAAGGTCTGTCAGGATCTCCTTTAACTCTGCTTCAGTTCTAGAACCAGACTTCTTTGCCCTTACCTTCACTTCAGCAACTATTTCTTCAGCTGCTGAAACACCAAAGTCAGCCTGAATTAGAATATCTTGTAGTTCTTCAAGATTCTCCACATCAAACTTGATTCTTGAAAAGACCGCTTTGAAACCTTTAGTTAGGTTGCGTTTAGGAAGTTCAACTTTGACTAGTTCTTGAGGTGCTGCTTCAACAACGGTCGGTTCAACAATTGGAAGTTGTTCAACAACCTTTTCAACTTGGACTTCTGGCTCTTGAACTACTTGCTCTTCAACAGCTACATCGGCTGCTTTGTCCTTTTTGCGCCAGAACATTAAGCCTGCCAAGGTTAGGCTTCGCTAACTTCTAGGCGTTGGCTCACAACAGCACTGATACCGTCTTGACGCATTGAGACACCGTATAGCGCGTCAGCGATTTCCATGGTGCGCTTCTGGTGAGTAATGATCACAAGCTGCGATGACTTCTTTAGATCTAGGAAGATGTCTAGTAGTCGACCTAGGTTGGCATCATCCAACGCAACTTCAACCTCATCAAGAACATAGAACGGTGAAGGGCGAGCCTTGAAGATAGCAACCAGTAGAGCTAGTGCTGCAAGTGAACGCTCACCACCTGATAGCAAGCTCAATCTTTCAATACGCTTACCTGCTGGCTTGACGTTTACCTCAAGACCGGTAGTTAGCATGTTGTCGTGATCGGTTAGATAGATAGAACCAGTTCCACCAGGGAATAGCACAGGGAATACTTGCTCGAATGCCTTCTTAGTATCTTCGAATGCTTCTTCAAAGATGGACTGCATCTTGCTGTCTAGCTCCTTGATGATATCCATCAAGTCAGCTCTGGTTTGAGTTAGGTCAGTTAGCTGTTCGGTTAGGAACTTATGTCTCTGCTCAAGAGCTGCAAACTCTTCAAGAGCAAGTGGGTTTACTCGACCTAGACGCTCAAGCAATCTTTCTGCTTCATGCAGTCTCTTCTGCTGTTCAGATTTGACGAATGGCTTCGGGTTCTCTGGATTCTCCGAATCTGGGATTAGCTGATCTGGCCCATACTCAGTAACTAGAACCTGCTGATCCAAAGCTAGCTCTTCGCTAGCCTTTGAAACTAGGTTGGCTAGGTTCAATCTTTTCTCGTGGTTAGAAAGCTCAATGTCATGAACAGTTTGAGTTAGGGCGGAAAGTCTGTTTTGAACGGTTGAAGTTTCACCACGAAGACGAACTAGTTCTTCGTTCTGGTTTCTTCTCTTACTTTCCAAATCGTGTAAAGCAAGCTTGGCAATCTGAGCTGACTTCTCAATCGCGGTAATCGCTACCGGGAGAAGCTCTAGAACACTTTGAGCGCTGGCTAGCTGCCTTGCCTGAAGTCTGGCTGCTGACTTCGATCTTTCAATTGCATCAAGAGCATCACCGATTTGTGAGCGAAGCGAGGCTGCTCGCTCGGTTTCAACTCTTAGACGGTCGGTTGCTGAACCTAGTTCAACTCTGACATCAAGTTCAGCCTGTCTAGCGTTATCAAGAGCAAGAGCTAGATCGACTCGTGCAGAAGTATCAAGGTTAGGTCGCTCACGCTTAGAGAATTCTTCATGAAGAGCTACAGCCTGTTGAACGGCTTGCTGCGCAACAGCAATGCCTTCACGAGCAGTCTCAGCAACTCTCTCAAGACGATTTCTTTCACCATCAAGAGCTTCAACCTGAACTCTTAGTCGACCTAACTTTTCAGCATGCGAGGCTAATTCAGCATCGTTCTTCTTGAGTTCAGCTAGAGCACGAGCAGTTTGCTCTTTAGCGGTGGTCTCTTGAGCTCGAGCAGTAACTAGTTCTGCTCGTAGCCTTTCAATGCTTGTGTTGACTTCAGAGAGTTTTGATTCTGCACTGTCACGCTCAGCAACTAGCTCAACCTTGGAAGGTTTCTGACCCGATCCACCGCGAATAACAGACTCGGTTAGAACATCACCTTCTTTGGTAATCACCACAAGCTTGGCAGCTTTTGGTTGAGCTGAATAAAGAGCTCGAGCAGCTGTAATGTCATCAACAATCACTACGTTTACTAGGTTGGCAAGAATTCCAGATGGAGCATCAACAACGTCAACAGCGTTTTTAGCTCCAAGAATTTGTGGCAGGTTGGTTGGCTTTACTTTGCTTTGAATATCAGCAACAACAAGTTCAATACGGCCACCATTGTTTTTCTTGAGAAGTTCAATAGCTGCGAGAGCATCTGCTCTATTGTCAGCAACAATCGCATCAGCAAGAGTTCCTAGCGCTGCTGAAATGGCTGCTTCGTAGCCTGCATCAATTCTCATGTGTGAGGCAACAAGGCCTCTAATGCCTTGAAGTCCTGCCGCGTTTAGTTCAGTAGTTCCATCTTTTTGCTCAAGAGTTAGATTTAGAGCACTTCGCTTAGCAAGTAGAGAATCTCTTTCACGCTCGGCGGTATGTAGTTCATCTCTAAGAGTTTCAATCTTTGCTGAGACAGCCGTTACTTCGTTCTGAGCTTTCTCATACTGCTGCTCATAGGTACTGTCCTGAGGTGATGCGAAACTAAGCTCTGATTCCAAAGCCTCGTAACTACCCACTGCTGCTTGGTGTCTGGAGTTAGCTTCAGATAAAGCCTCTTGGTGACGTGAGAGTTCTTCTTGAGCAGAAACAAGTTTTGCTCTAGTTAGATTTGCATCTCCTGCAAGTCTTGCCAACTCAACATCAAATGCCGCAATCTCAGCACTTCGCTGAGCTGCCTGGTTATCAAAACTTTCCAGGATTGCTCGTGCTTCATCACGGTTAACCTCTGCATCGCGAAGAGCACCTTTGAGTGTTTCAACTGCAACGTTTAGTTCGACCACACTTGAATCCGCTGCCTTGGCGTCAGCTTCAATAGCAGCAGGGTCAACCTGTGATGCACTTAGAGTCTTTTGCGAGGTTAGGAGTGCAACTCTTTGGTTAGCAATAGCCAACATGGTGCGGAACTTTTCAGTCACAGTGTCAAAAGAGAAGGCAAGAGATCTGGCAACTTCAACTTCACTTGACATCTGTTGATTCTCAAGTTCAGTAAGTCTTGAGGTGTTCTCATCTAACTGCTGCTTAAGAATGTTTCTTTCAGCTTTTCTATCTGCTTCAGATTGAGATGTTTGATCTAAACCTTTTAGTAATTCAACAACTTCGGCTGCCATCAATCTGGCCTTGGCATCACGAACAACAGATGCAATGCCTTGAGCTTGTCGAGCTGTTTCAGCTTGCTGGCTTAGCGGTTTTAGTTGTCTTCGAACTTCACCAGCTAGGTCGTTTAGACGAGTAAGGTTTCCCTGCATCGCTTCAAGCTTGCGCTCAGTCTTTTCTTTTCTTCTGCGATGCTTCAAGATACCGGCAGCTTCTTCAATGAAGCCGCGACGCTCTTCCGGTGTTGCTCTCAGAACCCCATCAAGCATTCCTTGACCCACGATGACGTGCATCTCACGGCCGAGACCTGTATCGCTAAGTAGTTCTTGAACATCTAGTAGTCGACAAGGCTCACCATTAATTGCATACTCAGATCCACCGTTTCTAAACAGTGTTCTGGAGATAGTGACTTCGGTGTAATCAATTGGTAGAGCACCGTCGGTGTTATCAATTGTTAGAGAAACTTCTGCTCGACCTAAAGGTCCTTTAGTAGCGGTACCAGCGAAGATGACATCTTCCATCTTTCCACCGCGTAAAGTCTTAGCTCCCTGCTCACCCATAACCCAAGCAAGTGCATCAACGACGTTAGATTTACCTGAACCGTTAGGTCCAACAACCGCGGTTACACCTTTTTCAAGGATAAAAGTCGTTGGATTCGCGAACGACTTAAAGCCTTTGAGGGTCAGGCTTTTCAGATGCAAAACGGTTCGCTTTCGTAGGAGGGGTAAAGGCTAGAAGCCTAAACTTTGGGGTCTTTATAAAAATTACCTTATCTAAGGGCCTCACTTAGCCCTTAAGCCAGAATTGAGGCTATTTACGCCTAAGTCTTTGGCAAGAAGGGCAGAAATGAGACCCGCGGTTCATCCAATTCTCCCTTTTGATAGCCCTGCCGCACCTCTTACACGGCAAGCCAGTTAGGCCATAGGCATTAAGGCTAATGCTGAAATAACCTGATTCCCCATTGATGTTCTTGTATTGCTCGTCAAAGCTGGTGCCTCCTGCCTCACAGGCATTGGCTAGAACTACCCTGACGTGCTCTAAGAGTTCTTTAGCCTTTGGCTTAGATAGTGAAGCAGCTGGCTGGTCATAGTGAACCTTGGCTAGCCAAAGCGATTCATCGGCATAGATATTGCCAATTCCGCTGAGCACTCCTTGGTCTAAAAGAACTCTCTTGATGCCTGACTGCTTCTTCTTGAAAAGTTTCAGCACATCGTCAACACTAAATACAGGATCTAGAGGATCTCTTGAGATGTGAGCCACCTGATTAGGGATCATGTTCACCCAAGGCTCTAGTGAACCATCGAGCCCGCTATACCCTCCGTGGAAACCATCCTGAGTTGGCTCCATGACATCGATGGCCAAGGATCCAAAGATTCTCTGATCAACAAAACGAAGTTCATACTTAGCTCCATCTTGAGCCTTCAGGTAGATAGTCACTCGCGTAAGTGGGTCAGCAAGGAAACCAGGAGTTCTTAAAAGCATCTGCCCACTCATGCCTAGATGACCTATAAGAGCTAGCTGAGGTTCATCTCTTTTTCGATTCAAAGGCAGCCATAAGAACTTTCCTCTTCTAACAGCAGCCAGAATAGTTCTGCCAGTTAGGGTTTCAACAAAATCTCCAGATGACGCGGGATGTCTTTTCAAACTTCTTTGGTCGTGTATTTCAACTTTGGTAACTTTTGCTCCTGCAACAACTTCAGCAAGACCTGCTCTTACGGTTTCAACCTCTGGTAACTCTGGCACGACTAACCTCTAAGAGTTTTGAGAGCAGAAATAGCAGAAGCCGCTTCAGCTGCCTTACGAGTGCGACCGGAACCTTGGGCAATGCTCTCGCCATCAACAACAACTTGAGCGAAGAATGTTCTATCGTGATCAGGACCCTCGTGGGTAACTTCAAATGAGGCATCAGATTTACCCAAAGATTTGAGTAGTTCACTCAAGACAGTTCTAGGTTCAGAGGTTTCAAGAAGTTCATCTTCGGAACTTAGTAAAGGTAAAACTAGTGAATCAATAATGTGTTTAGCCGGGGCTAAGCCACCTGATAAATAAGCTGCACCAATAATTGCTTCAAAGGTGTCAGCAAGAATATTTGTTTTAGTTTGACCACCGGTAGCTAATTCACCTTTACCAAGACGAATGAATTCACCCAATCCAATTTGATTAGCAGCGATAGCTAAAGTTTTTGCGGAAACAGTTGCACTTCTAAGTCGAGATAGTGAACCTTCATCAAGATCTGGGTTCTCTGCATACACATGCCCCGTTACGACAAAACCCAACACTGAATCGCCTAAAAACTCTAGGCGTTCGTTGTTGGGTATTTTGCCATTCTCGTAAGCGTAAGAACTGTGAGTTAAAGCTAACTCGAGTAGATCCGCTTCAATGCTTATGCCAAGTCTTTGAGTGAGCAAGGCGTAGTTCAAGGTGTGAACCGAAG
>CANKLZ010000043.1 GCA_947483795.1 Micrococcales bacterium
AGTTGGCATCTCATCAGTGGCGGAAGCTACAAGCCAGATTGCCGTTCCAACTGAAAGAGTGATTACTTCCGGGAGCGGAAACCGCTCCCGGAAGTAATCAGCTGCTGAACCCAATAGAACTAGCGGGTAATGAATTCTGGGGTTTTACGGATATGGGTCACCACGAGTCCGAGCAAACCTAAGAGCAATACATATCCGTTCAAGCCTTGCAGGTCATCGTTAGTGCTAACAATAAGCACTACGCCAGATAGAGTCACAAGGTTGAAGAACAAACGTGTGAACATTGCATCTCTAACAGAGGCAATGTGGAGGGTTACTACGTGTACGGCTGGCATGAGTGCACCTGCAAATACAACCACATAGAGCAACATGGCTAACGGGTCTGCATTGAAGTAGAACAAGCCGTTATCGCTAAAAGATGGTTGTGAAGGAGCTACAAATGTTCGCACGACAAATAGTGCACCGATAACAGCGGCTGCCACAACCAATAGGTTTCTCCGAGTCGATGCAGTGAAGTCAGATGTGCCGGCTGCAACAAAGAAAAGATTTGCTAGACCAAACGGGATTACTCCGATGGTAGTCAGCATTTTGAGATCTTCAGTTCCAGGGTTTGTAAGGACAATTATTGACCAGGTGGCAAAAGCTAATGCCAGAAGGGACATTCCAATGCCAAACATACGGAAGGCAAAAGTTTTTCCCGACACGAATCGGAAACCTAGTAAAGCAAATGATAGGCCCCCGATGAGAAAGAAAATAAACACATTTAGATTCGTCATATCTGCACTCTAGTCTCAGAATTAGGGTTATTAGTGGAATTAAGACCTAATCTTTATAAAAAGTTAACTTTTCAGCGAGTTCCCGAATACTCGGTATTTTGTGTTTCCAAATGGGCGCTGGACCGCTAAAGCGGGTTACTCTACTAATTACGCGTATATTCAACATCTAACAATCGTTACCTATTTTTAGCTCCAAGTAGGAAAGATACTCTACAAACCTTCAACAAAGGCTCAATTAAACTCGGAACCGCAGTTCCCAGCCCTTTTTGCACTATCCAAAAAGGCCCAAAGAGCTTCCCTATGGAAGATACCTCCCGACAATAGACTAAGAAACATGAGAAAAATACTAGGTCTAACTCGTTACGTAGTCTTTATTCCAGCGGTAGCTTCAATCATTGGAGCTTTAGTTTTGATGGGTCAGGGATCCATTGCCATGATCGAGGCCGTCGTCGATAGCGTTACAGGTAACAATTACCTAAAGGTGACCATTGTTGAGGTTCTAACTGCTGTTGACGCGATTTTGCTTGGAACAGTGCTACTGGTTATCGGTTATGGTCTTTATGAGCTATTCGTTGATACTGCTCTAGATGTGCCTGTTTGGCTTGAGGTTAAAGATTTAGATGATCTAAAGTCCAAGCTAATTGGTGTGGTTGTTGCGATTATCGCCGTTATCTTCGTTGGTGTATTTGTTGATACTGATAGAGCCAATGAAGTTGTTTCCTATGGATTAGGTGCTGGAGCCTTGGTAACTGGCCTTGCTATCTTTGCCTACGCAACCAAGAAACCTGGTAGCCCTAAAAAGTAGCCATAGCACAGGGCAGTATCAGTAACGCCTTTCCTGCATCGGTAACCATAAACTAATGGCTATGCGAGCATTCCGTAGATTTATGACTAGAGCCCTACTTTTGGGTATTGCTGCTTTCCTTATCGTGCCGATGGTCATTCCATTTGAATCCAGTGGAACACTTACCAATGTTGAAGCTGCTGGCAATGGGGAAGAGTTTGCAGAAGTCAATGGAATTCAAGTCCACATTGCAACAGAGGAGTACTCAGGCCCTAGTAAGGCCGATGTGCCACTATTCATCCTTCTGCATGGCTTTGGTGCCAGTACCCACTCCTGGCGCTTTGTAATGAAGTCTTTGAGCACTCAGGGAGATGTGTTGGCCTATGACAGACCTGCCTTTGGCTATACAGAACGTCCAACAAGTTGGACAGGGGCGAACCCCTACGGGTTTGAAGGACACTTTGAACTCATTTCAGCATTGATTGAAAAGTTCGGAAAAGGCCAAGAGATCATACTGGGAGGACATTCTGCAGGTGGTCAGATAGCTTGTGAGTATGCCAGATTGAATCCAGATAAAGTCCAGCGCTTGATCTTGGTTGACCCAGCAATCCTTACCACCGGTACCGGTAGCTCGTGGATCAACTCTCTGAAGGTCATCCCACAGGTAGATCGTCTAGGCCCATTCCTAGTCAGGGGAGTGGCCTCAAGCGGCAACGATCTTCTAGAGCGCAGTTACTATGACAAGGCTCAGCTAACTGATGAAGTGGCTGAAGGCTATTTCAGGCCTCTAACGATCAAGGGCTGGGAAAGAGCGTTCTGGGAGTATTCAACGGCACCTAGAGATAACAAGCTTGCTCAAAACCTCACTTCAATCTCTCAGCCAACACTTCTAATAACTGGCAAGTACGATTTGGTAGTTCCAACAGCTGACACAGAGAAACTAGCGACAATAATCAAAAACAATCAATTAGTTATTGTTGATAAGAGCGGACACCTTCCTCAAGAAGAACAGCCTGGAGTGTTTGCAGATGCTGTAATCAAATGGGTTAAGGCCACAAAACTTCCATAACAAGAACTTCAAGAAGAAGAGAGAGTTCAATTTGGGCTCGCTCTGAGGTAACGTTAGATCATGGATCTAAAAGATATAGAACTTGTAATGCTCGATGGCTCAACCAAGACTTTTGGGGAAGTCCAAGGCAAAGTGACCATGGTTGTCAACGTTGCCTCTAGATGCGGACTTAGTCCACAGTATGAAACCCTTGAGGCAATGCAGAAGAAATATAAGGACAAGGGATTCACAGTAGTTGGTGTTCCATCCAACCAGTTCTTCCAAGAACTAAAGTCTTCAGATGATATCTCTGAGTATTGCTCAACTACTTGGGGAGTAACTTTCCCAATGACTGAGAAGGCAAAGCTAAACGGTAAGAACGCTCACCCTCTATACAAAGAACTAACCAAGGCAGAAGATGCTGAAGGTAATGCAGGAAATGTGAAATGGAACTTCGAGAAGTTCCTAGTTCTAGCCAATGGTGAAGTGATGAGATTTAGACCAACAACTAAGCCTGATGCTGCTCCAATCATTGAGGCTATTGAAGCGAACCTAGCCTAAGTAAGCTACTTCATCAGCAGTTAGGGTTACCTGCTGCATGAGAGCGGTCAACTGATCAATTGTTCTTCCAGAAGCAATAGGAACAGTCACGCCTGGTTGATTTCTAAGCCATTCGAGGGCCACAGAGGTATTAGAGACTGAATGTCTTTGAGCGATCTCCTCAACACGCGCAAGCAGGGCGTAGTTCTCAGCGTTGGCATAGTTGTTTCCCACAGCCACTGCGCGAGCAGAATCAACACTCTCTCCTTCTTTGTATTTACCAGATAGGAAACCACTACCTAGTGTTGAATACGGTAAACCTGAGATACCAAAGTCTTGAACAGATTTAGCACCATCAGACTCGTAAGGTTCTTTAGCTACAAGGCTGTATCGGTTCTGTAAAGCAACGTACTTTGCGAAACCATTAGCTTCGCTGATTCTAAGAGCTTCAGCTAGACGGTCGTAGGTGTAATTAGAGGCGGCGATGTAACGGACTTTGCCTGAACTTATCAGTTCGTTGAAAGCACCTAGAGTCTCTTCAAGATCAGTTTCCAAATCATCACCGTGTGCATAGTAGATGTCAATGTAATCGGTTTGAAGTCTGCGAAGACTATCTTCACAAGCCAAAGCAATGTTTGCAGCGCTCAGTCCTTTGCGAGTTTCTAGGAACGCAACTTTAGTTGCAATAACTACCTGATTTCTTTTCCCATTGGATTGCAACCAGTTGCCGATAACAGTTTCACTCTCGCCACCCTGGTTACCTTCTTTCCAGGCAGAGTAAACATCAGCTGAGTCAATAAAATTTCCGCCATGCTCAGTGAAGTGATCTAGAAGTTCAAATGATTGCGCTTGATCTGCCGTCCAGCCAAAGACGTTTCCGCCAAAGCACAGGTTGGAAACCTTTAGGTCTGTTCGTGGCAGAGTCAGCATTACTTCTTAACTCTGGTTTTGAGAAGTGATGCAACGGTAGCCACCGTGATGGTTACCAAAATCACACCTAGAGAGAGGTTCGTACTAATCTCAGGCAAACCTTCAAAGTGCTTTCCGCCGTTGATAAATGGCAGTTCATTCTCATGCAATGCGTGGATGACTAGCTTGACACCAATCCAAGCAAGGATTACAGAAAGACCAATACCTAGATAGACAAGTCTTGTCAGCAGTCCGCTTAGTAAGAAAAAGAGGTGGCGAAGACCAAGAAGAGCGAAAGCGTTGGCAGTGAAGACAATGTAAGGCTCTTTGGTTAGACCATAAACTGCAGGGATGCTGTCCAGAGCGAATAGTAGATCAGCACTACCGATAGCAATCATCGCGAATAGGAGCGGAGTGTAGTAACGCTTGCCATTCTTCTTGATAAAGATCTTCGCACCGTGATAATCGTCGGTTACGTTAACTCTTCTCTTGATGAAGTCAATGAACTTTCCGCCTGGAGCGTCTTCAGAGCCATGAGACTTGAAGTGGTCGCGCAGTAATGTGTAGGCGGTGTAAATCAAGAACGCACCGAATAGGTAGAACACCCATGAGAATCTTGCGATAGCAACTGCACCGATAGCAATGAAGATAAAGCGCAGAACCAGAGCAATCAAAATACCGATGGTAAGAGCCTGGCGCTTTGCTTTTTCAGGTACCGCAAGCTTGCTGAAGATGATTAGGAAGATAAACAGGTTGTCAATGGACAAGCTGTACTCGGTAATAAAGCCGGCTAGGTATTCGCTGCCAAAAGGTTTACCCCAAACCTGGTCTACATAGAAGTAAAAACCAATCGCTGCAGCTAAAAACACGCTGGTAAAGATGGCCGACTCTTTGAAGGTCGGGTCACCTTTGCGCTTTAGCTGAAAAACAAGGTCGATGAAAATCACAGCAGTGATGATGATTGCTGTAATAGCCCAGACTTCTAGTGGAACATTCATTGATGGAGTTGTCATTGCTAAATCTTACCCGAGTGAGCAGACGGCTAGGAGGCTCTAAACCTCCGCTCCCAGCGTTTTAAACTAATTAGCAAATGACTCAATTGGAGGACATGAGCAAACTAGGTTTCTGTCACCATAAACGTTGTCAATACGGTTCACGATTGGCCAATACTTGTTTCTGAACTGCTTGGCAGGGAAGACTGCAGTCTCGCGGTCATATTTCCTGTTCCATTCAGATGCTATGTTCTTGGCTGTGTGCGGAGCATTTCTCAAAGGGGATTCTTCGATTGAATATTTGCCAGAGGCAACTTCATCAATCTCAGATTTGATAGCAAGCATCGCATCAATGAAGCGATCCACTTCTTTTTTAGGTTCAGATTCCGTTGGTTCGATCATTAGAGTTCCAGCAACAGGGAAAGACATGGTTGGAGCATGGAAGCCATAGTCAATAAGTCGCTTAGCAATATCTTCTCCAGTAACCCCAGTGTCTTTAGTGATACCTCTAATGTCGATGATGCACTCGTGAGCAATCAAGCCATTCTTGCCTGTGTATAGAAGAGGGAATGCGTGATCTAGTTTCTTGGCAATGTAGTTAGCTGAGAGAACAGCAACTGCTGTTGCATTCTGCAATCCGTGAGCACCCATCATTCTGATGTATGCCCAAGAGATAGGAAGAATAGAAGCTGAGCCATAGGGAGCAGCAGATACCGGTCCATAGTTTGGAAGAGTTGATTGTGCTCGATCGTGACCTGGTAAGAATTCCTTTAGGTGAGATCTAGCAGCAACAGGGCCAACACCAGGACCGCCACCACCGTGAGGAATACAGAAGGTCTTGTGAAGATTCAGATGGCTAACATCTCCACCAAATAGACCAAACTTCGCATACCCAACCACAGCGTTAGTGTTTGCTCCATCAATGTAGATCTGACCACCGGCTGCGTGAATCTGGTCACAGATATCTACTATGGCTTCTTCATAAACACCGTGGGTGCTTGGGTAGGTAACCATTAGGGCAGCGAGCTTGTCTCCAGTTGCATCAATCTTTGATTGAAGGTCAGCAACATCAACGTTTCCATTGTCATCACAAGCAACAACGACTACTTCCATACCTGCAAGAACAGCAGAGGCAGCGTTAGTTCCATGAGCACTTGAAGGAATCAGGCAAACAGTTCTCTGGTTATCTCCACGAGAGAGGTGATAACCACGAATAGCTAGAAGGCCTGCAAGTTCACCTTGGCTACCAGCATTAGGCTGCAAAGAAACTTCTTCATAGCCGGTCACATCAGAAAGCCATGAGGTAAGTTGACCAATGAGTTCTAGGTAACCCTGAACATCTTCCTTTGGAGCAAACGGGTGTAAGCCTGCGAACTCAGGCCAGGTCACAGCTTCCATTTCTGTTGTTGAGTTCAACTTCATGGTGCAAGAACCTAACGGAATCATCCCTCTGTCCAAAGCAAAGTCATAATCAGCAAGACGCTTTAGATATCTCAACATCGCAGTCTCTGAGTGATATGAGTTGAATACCTCGTGAGTAAGATAATCAGATTTTCTAGCAAGAGAAATCTCGACCTTGGTCTCACTCAAAGTTGATGTAACGCCGAATGCCTCAAGAACCTGTTCCAGAGTCACCGTTGAAGTTGTCTCATCAACTGAGACACCAATGGTCTTTTCATCAAGAACAAGCATTGTGATGTTATTAGCTCTGGCTGCGTTGTAGATCTTTTGAGCATCAACATTAGAAACAGTGAAGGTGTCGAAGAGGTTTCCTGAAGAAACATCTAGGCCAGACTCTCTTAGTGCATTTGCAAGAGAATGCGCTTTGTTTAGAACATCTGTCGCTATTGCCTTTAGTCTCGCTGGGCCGTGATAGACGGCATACATTCCTGCCATAACGGCAAGAAGTACTTGAGCAGTACAAATGTTAGAGGTAGCACGTTCACGCCTAATGTGTTGTTCTCTAGTTTGCAGAGTCAAACGATATGCAGGAGAGCCATCAGAAGTTATTGAAACACCAACTAGACGACCTGGCATAGATCTTTCTAGATCTTCTCTAACCGCTAGGTAACCTGCGTGAGGACCACCAAAGCCCATAGGAACACCAAAGCGTTGGGTTGAGCCGATAACAACATCAGCGCCCATCTCTCCTGGTGGGGTGTAAAGAGTGAGAGCTAGAAGATCTGCTGCCGCAACGGCAATTGCGTTGTGAGCTTTAGCCTTGGCAAATAGAGCAGTTAGGTCATAAAGCTGACCAGAGGCACCCGGGTATTGAGCAAATACCCCGAAGAACTCTTCTGTTAAAAGTTCTGGAGTCTTTGAAACTTCAGCTAAGTCAAAGTATCTAATCTCTATGTTCACAGGCTCTGCTCTGTGATCAAGGAGAGCTTTATTCTGCGGGAAGATGTCTCTTGATACATAGAAGATGTTTGAGTTATTTGATGATGCACGGCGAGCAATAAGCATTGCTTCAACTGCTGCAGTTCCTTCATCAAGCATGGAGCCGTTAGCTGTTTTCATTCCAGTTAGGTCGGTGACCATGGTTTGGAAGTTAATGAT
>CANKLZ010000044.1 GCA_947483795.1 Micrococcales bacterium
CAAAGTGCTCCCAGAGTTCTTCAACATACTTACCGTGCTGAGGGTGATCAATCTCTAAACCTTCTTTATCAGCGAGCTTCTTTAGAACTGCGATGTCTGTTTCTGGAGTGATTTCCATACCAGCAGCTTGTGACAGCGATTCAAACATTGAGATGCGATCCCAGTCACCTGAAAGATCATTCACTTCACCATCTTCAAGTTCAACCTTTAAGGTTCCGAATACATCCATTGCTGCATTCTGAATAAGAGTCTGAGTTAGTTGAGCCATGGTGTTGTAATCACCATATGCTTCGTAGGCTTCAAGCATTGCAAACTCTGGTGAGTGAGTGCGATCAGCACCTTCGTTTCTAAAGTTTCTGTTGATCTCATAAACACGATCGATGCCACCAACAACTGCACGCTTCAGGAATAACTCTGGAGCAATACGTAAGAACAGTTCTGTATCAAAAGCATTTGACTGAGTCTTGAATGGTCTAGCTGAAGCTCCACCGTGAATGGTCTGAAGCATTGGTGTTTCAACTTCTATGAAGTCATCGTTAGTAAAAGTGTTGCGCAGTGACTGCATTACCTTGCTTCTGATCTGAACAACTTCACGGGCACGGTCTCGAACGATAAGATCAACGAAGCGATGACGCACTCTGTATTCTTCACCTAGTTCGTTGTGCAGGTTAGGAAGTGGACGAATCGTCTTTGCTGCCATTGCCCAACTGTCAACCAAGATAGAAAGCTCTCCACGCTTAGAAGTAATAACTTCACCTTCAACAAATAGGTGATCACCTAGGTCAACAAGTTCTTTGTATTCTTCAAGACGAGCTTCGCCGACCTTATCAAGAGAAAGCATTACCTGAATGCGAGATCCAGTTCCTGATTGCAAAGTAGCAAAGCAAAGCTTTCCGGTGTTTCTCTGGAACATGACTCGACCAGCAAGAGCAACCTTGTCTCCCGTTGCAACATCAATCTCTAAATCTGGATATTTATTCTTGACCTGGTCAATGGTGTGGGTGATAGGAAGGCTAACTGGATATGCGTCAGAACCTGCAGCAAGGATGCGCTCGCGCTTAGCTAGACGAATGGCAATCTGCTCGGGCAGGTCCTGTTCATCTTCATTGTTGGCTAATTGCTCGTCGGTCATGCCGGCTCCTGAATATAGAAAGTTATGTTGTCAATAAGTCGAACACCATCCACCACAACTGCAACAAGTAGCTGGGCTTCGCCCGAGAACCCGTCGCTTATCGGTGAAAAATTACTCTTATCAACTAGCGCTAGATAATCAAGTTTAGCCAGCGGTGGGCAATCTAGAGGACTACTAGCCTCGGCTATGACAACAGATGGAAGTTCGCCCTCTGTGATTCGCTCTTGAACTTGAATCAAGGTAGCAAAAATCACAGGTGCGAAAGATCTACCTAGCTCTGTTAGGAACCGATTCCTTGATGACCTAGCCAGGTAGTCATCCTCCCGAACGGTATTAGCCTCAATAATCTCGATTGAGTCATTGAATTCCCGAAGGATCATCCTCTTGATTAGAAACAACTGTTGAGCATCCTTAGCCCCAAAGACAGCCACTTCAGGCTTTATAACTTCAAAGAACCAAGAGACGATATGGAGCATCCCCTCGAAGTGCCCAGGTCTAGCTGCTCCCTCAAATACGGACCCTAGAGCCCCTGCTCGAGGCTTTAGTGGAGCATCAGTTCCAGCTGCGTAAACCTCTTCAACTGCAGGAACAAACAGCACGGCAGGTGGGTTAGGGAGTGTAGATAAGGCCTCAGTATCACTAGCAAGAGTCCTTGGATATCTTGCAAAGTCCTCCCCCTTACCAAACTGGGTTGGGTTCACAAAGATACTCATAACCACAAAGGCATCTTGAACAAGGTTGGCTTCTTCAAGTAGTGATAGGTGCCCCTCGTGAAGAGCACCCATGGTCGGCACAAAGACAACAGTTCTGCCGGAGGCTTTAGCAGCGTCGATTTCACTCTTTAGCGCAGCTACTGTTTCAACGAGCTTCACTCGAGATCACCTTCCAGTAAATCTGCTGGATCAATCTCAACAACTGCACTTCTCAAAGACTCCTCTAACGCAGATCGCATAATCCCCGAAAGAATACTCCTGGGTTTCTCTATGTTCGCATCCTCCAGAAGAGTGATTGCCTGTCCAACAATCAGTGAAGTAAAGGAAGACGCGACAGATATTGCTTCTGCATATTTAGCTCTAGCCTCTAGAGGAACATGCACAGGTTCTCCACCAAGCTCAATAGCTAATGTCTGCACAACGGGTAGAACTGCTTTAGGAGAATCAACAGCAATGTAGCTATCCATCAAACGAGTTCTATCAATAGAACTAATCCCTGTGAATCTAATCGCTGGGTGAATAGCCATTGGCACAACACCTAAAGACAAAGCCTCATCAAACACTTCATAACCGTATTCAGGTGAAGTGTGAACCAGTAACTGACCTCGGCTCAATGACTCTGTCTTTACTAAACCAGACACTAAAGATGAGATCTCTTTACCAGGAATTGCAAAGATAACTAAATCAACATTCTGCACGGCATCTATCACAGGAGCAATTGTGATGCCAGGCAGAACAGCTGCAACCTGTTCTGCTCTTGATGGATCTGTTGTTGCTATCGCCATTAAGGAATGTCCTGCGTCTGTTATGGCTTTAGCCATTGCTAAGCCTGCAGGTCCTGCTCCAATAACTGCAACGTTGAGGCGACTAGACATCAGTGTTCTTGTCTTTAGGTAGTTTGCAGACCTGTTCAACTAAGAATGCAACGACCATTAAGAACATGGACGTGACTGCTGCTGTGATGTTTAGTGTTGTTGCCTCTGGAACCACTACTGGTGCGGTGAACTGTTTAACTAATACACCTGCATGCCAACCTAGAAATATGGCTGAAGTAATAGCTGCTGCTTTAGAGAGTAAAAGCACACGTACTGCATAGAAAGGGTTCACTGGTAACAGTTTGCTTTGAGTGGTAGTTGCTACCTTGATTAGGTTTCTCTTGTATTTCCAAATAGGGACGGCTGCTACTAGAAGAATGATTGCGATGACAGATATAGAAACGCTCAGGTTTGCTCCACTGATTGGAACTTCTAAACCATTGTTGACTGCGTACAAACTAAATCCAAAACCAATAACTGCAGAAGACATTGCCCAGAGGGCAATCATGAGTGGGCTGATTGGTTTCAATTGAGTTTCACCTGATCTACAAAGACTTCTGCTAGCTTCGCTATTCTGCCAACTCCTGGAAGAGAGGCATTTTGATTCATTAGATACCAAGGAACTATCACGAATGATCGGTTCTTAGCCTCAGGGTGAGGGATAACAAGTTCAGGGGATCGGTAATTGGTGTTGCCGTAGGTGATGATATCAATGTCAATGTTTCTATCGCCCCAGCGCTCTTTGCTCTTGCGGCCTAGCTCTAGTTCAATAGCCTGCATCTGTATGAGTAGTTCCTCTGGTTTCAGAGTTGTCTCTATCTCCGCTACACAGTTCAAGAACTTAGGTTTAGATGAATCCACTCCAACCAAAGTCAATGCCTTAGATTCAACTATCGGGGAGATGTCAGTGAGATACACATCCTTGGTAGTGGCGATAAGTGAAAGTGCTTTGATGAGCCAGTTACGACGGTTTCCTAAATTGCTTCCTAGAGCTAGAACACAGGTAGCCATTAGCTGGCTCTCTTGGCTTTGACCGTAATGCTGACATCCTCAAATTCATAGGGAATAGGTGCTCCTGGTTTATGAATAGTGATCTTGGCCTTGAGCACCTTGCCACCACCAAAGTTCAAGGCATAATCCAATAGTCTCTGCGCCAGTGTCTCTAAAAGATCCACTGGGTCATTCTTGGTTAGCTCAACCAAACCTTTAGCAAGGTCTCCATAGTGGGCGGTGTTATTCAAGTCATCTGTGAAGGCTGCTTTATCGCCATCAATCCAAATAGCAGCATCTATATAGAAGTCTTGACCGTTTTGTCTCTCAAAGTCAAAGACGCCATGGTGAGCAAAGACTCTAAGTCCGGTGATGGCTATTTTGTGACGCATAGGTCAATTCTGCCCTAGGAAGACTTCTTATCTGCTTCACCTTCGTGCAAAGCCCCCACAATGCTGATGGCATCGGTGGTTGCAAGCACGTTATGGACCCTAACTCCCCATAACTTTCTTTGCATCAATAAAGCAGTTAAGACAGCTGTTGCCACATCTCTTCTCTCATGAGAGACAGAGTTAGGCTCATCTTCATCCAAAGCACCTGCGATAAACCTCTTACGTGAAGCTCCAACAAGGATAGGCAGTCCGAGCTTCTCTAGTTCATCAAGTCTTGCTACCAACTGCCAGTTCTGCTTCATGTCCTTAGCAAAGCCGAGACCTGGATCGACCACAATGTTTTCTCTTTGGACTCCAGCGGCCACTGCAGCATCGACTCTGGCTCTAAGTTCTTTTGCAACTTCAACTGCAACATCTTGATATGAATTCATGGTGTCCATGACATCAGCATGTCCTCGCCAATGCGAGATGATCATCGTTGCTTTTGTTTCGGCAGCAACCTGAAACATATTTTCATCAGCCAAGCCGCCAGAAACATCATTGATAATGGTAGCTCCAAGTAATACTGCTGCCAGTGCTGTCTGAGAGTTCATGGTGTCAATAGAAATAGCACAACCCAATTCAGCCTCAACAATCTTTGCGATAACAGGTAACACTCTCTCCTGCTCTTCTTCAACAGATATGCGAGTTGCCCCAGGTCTTGTTGATTCACCACCAACATCGATGATGTCTGCGCCGCTGATCTGCAATAACTTGGCATGATCAAGAGCAGCCTGCAACAGAAGGAACTGATTGCCATCACTAAAACTATCTGGTGTGGTATTTAGAACACCCATAACAAGTGGTCTTACCTTAGGGGCACTTGGGTTGTATTTCATTTTGCGATCAGAGCCATCACTTCAGATCGGGCAGCAGCTTCACTGTATTCACCTCGGGTAGCCATAGTGACTGTGTTTGCTTCAGGTTGTCTTGCGCCACGGGATGCAACACAGTGATGTCTAGCTTCAATGACAACTACAGCTCCACGAGTTCCTAAACCTTGCTCTAAAGCATTAGCTATTTGAGCTGTTAGGTTTTCTTGAAGTTGAGGTCTAGCAGAAAGAATCTCAACAAGCTTAGGTAATCTACCTAAACCAATAACTCGATCACTTGGCAGGTATGCAATGTGTGCAACCCCTGTGAAAGGTAGCAGGTGATGCTCACAAATACTTACTAACTCGATGTCTTTGAGGATGACAACATCATTGTGCTCGGCAGGAAAAGTATCACGAAGAGCCTCTAAAGGATCTGCGCCTACTCCGGCAAAGAAACCAGCGTATGCATCAGCAAACTTCTGCGGTGTGGCTTTTAGTTCTGCACGGTTAGGGTCTTCACCGATAGCAGAAATCAGCTCAACAACAGCTGCTTTGATGCGTTCGGCGTCAACCATAAATTAGGCCTTTTTAGCCCTAACAGTCTTCTTAGCCGCAGGCTTGGCTGCTGCAGCACTCTTACTTGCCGCATTCTTAGAAGCAGTTGAACCCTTGGCTGGAATAGCAATAGGGCCTTGCTTAGGCTTTGGTCTGGTCTTCTTAGATAACCACTGTGGGCGCTTCGCGATCTTCTTTACTGTCTTGAAGATGACAGCGATCTCTTCAGCGTTAAGTGTTTCTCTTTCCATAAGCTCTTTGGCCATTGCGTCTAAGACCTTGCGGTTTAGATTGATTGCCTTATATGCCTCATCGTGAGCTGCATCTAGGATTGCTCTGATCTCAGTGTCAATGGCTTGGGCAGTTACCTCGCTGTATTCCTTGGTGTGTGCCATGTCTCTACCAATGAACACTTCGCCTGCCTGGCCATAGGCAACAGATCCGACGTTGCTAGACATTCCATATTGCATAACCATTGCCTTAGCAATAGTGGTTGCCTTTTCGAAGTCATTAGAAGCACCGGTTGTTGGATCTCCAAAGACTATCTCTTCGGCAACGCGGCCACCCATTGCGTAAGCAATCTGGTCTAGTAGCTGGTTACGAGTGACTGAGTAACGATCTTCGAGCGGAAGAACCATGGTGTAACCAAGAGCTCTACCTCGAGGCAAGATAGTTACTTTAGAAACTGGGTCGCTGTTGTTCATTGAAGCTGCAACAAGTGCGTGACCTGCTTCGTGATACGCAGTGTTCAATCTCTCTGAATCCATCATCAGTCGAGTCTTCTTTGCAGGTCCTCCGATGACACGATCGATTGATTCATCCAAAGTTGAGTTAGTAATTTGTTTCTCACCCAAACGAGCGGTCAGCAAAGCTGCCTCATTCAAGACGTTGGCAAGATCTGCACCAGTGAAACCAGGTGTTCTTCTAGCAACAGTTGCTAGATCAACATCAGTTGCAACTGGCTTACCCTTAGCGTGCACCTTAAGAATCTGTTCACGACCAATAAGGTCAGGAGCGGAAACTCCAACCTGACGGTCAAATCTTCCAGGACGCAATAGAGCTGGGTCTAATACATCAGGACGGTTAGTCGCTGCAATCAAAATGACGTTGGTGTTTGAATCGAAACCATCCATCTCAACAAGTAACTGGTTAAGGGTTTGCTCACGCTCATCGTTACCGCCACCGATGCCTGCTCCACGTTGACGACCAACTGCATCGATTTCATCTACGAAGATAATTGCAGGAGATGCAGCTTTAGCTTGTTCGAATAGATCACGAACACGAGATGCACCGACACCAACAAACATTTCAACAAAGTCAGAACCTGAGATTGTGAAGAAAGGAACTCCAGCTTCACCAGCTACTGCCTTGGCAAGAAGGGTCTTACCAGTTCCCGGAGGGCCGTAGAGCAATACACCTCTAGGAATCTTTGCACCAACTGCTTGGAACTTCTGAGGCTCCTTTAGGAATTCTTTAATTTCTTGTAGTTCTTCGATTGCCTCGTCCACACCAGCAACATCAGCAAAGGTAACTTTAGGCATGTCCTTGTTGTATAGCTTCGCTCGTGACTTACCGAACTGCATAACCTTGCTGTTGCCACCCTGGGCACTAGACATCAGGAACCAGAACAAACCAAAGATAAGAATGAAAGGAAGGATTGAGAACAGAAGTGATAGGTACCAAGGAGTGCTGGTCACCTGATCATTGAAGCCATCGGCAATAGTTGCCTCAGAGATTGCTGTTGCAACCTGTACGCCACGAGGTGTGACGTAGAAGAACTGGATCTTGTCTCCGTATTTGACATCGGCTGAGTTCAGGACAACATCAACACGTTGTTCATTTTCGATAACTAGCACTGACTTAGCAGTTCCACTTTGAATGAACTGAAGTCCAACAGAGGTATCCACCTTGGTGAACCCAGTTGTGTTTACTGAGTTGAAGCCAATGGTTAGCGCTGCAAGAGCAACAAATATCCAAAAGAATGGACCTCTAAAAAGTTTGCGAGATTTCATATAAGAGGCTAAGCCCCTACCTTCCTAATACAACAAGACCAAGTACTAGGCTACAAGCCAAAAGGGACAGTTATA
>CANKLZ010000045.1 GCA_947483795.1 Micrococcales bacterium
CTGAGTTTGAGATGGGTCAGACCTGATCTGGCATTCTGCTTTTGGCTGCCAACAACACCGTTTTGGAGCAGAGTGCCGAATGCCAATAACACAGCTGACCCAAGTGCGAGGCAAATGGCCAAGATTCTCAAATTGTGCCCCAACTCTTATGTGTTCTCGGCTTCTAGCCTACCCAAAGAATCAAGAGGTTTCCTTAGGGTAAATTTGAAAAATGACCATAAGACCTATCTGTATAACTGGAAACCCAGTCCTGCACACCAAAGCACTAGAAGTCACTGAATTCAATGAGGAACTGAGTCAACTGGTTCAGGACATGTATGAAACTATGGACGAAGCACCTGGTGTGGGGCTAGCAGCCCCTCAAATCGGCGTAAACCTGAGAGTTTTCGTCTATGACTGGGATGCTGAAGATGGCTCAGCCCAGCGCGGTGTCGTGATCAACCCTGTCTTAACCATCTCTGAGGTACCGGTAGGTGAGGCTGACTGGGAATCTGAATCTGAGGGATGTCTCAGTGTGCCAGGTGAAAGATTCCCTCTGAGAAGAGCTGAAACAGCTGTTCTAACTGGTGTTGACCTCGATCAAAACCCAGTTCACATCGAAGCTAGTGGATGGTTTGCGCGGATCTTCCAACACGAATTCGATCATTTAGAAGGAATTCTCTACGTTGACAAACTTGAAGATGAGTATGCCGCTGAAGCCAAGGAAATCATCAAGGATCGAGGCTGGGGTAAAGACGGGCTGTCTTGGCTACCCGGTGAAGAAAAACTAGAGGGCTAACGCTCCAAGTCGATACATTCGCAAAAGTAACTGTGATCGAGTATCTAGCAAGAGCAGTTTCTGAATCTTCTTTAGAGTCGATCTAACTTTAACAATGGAAGCACCAACTGCTGTCGCGATCTCTTCATCACTTTTCAATTGGCAGAATGCCTGAAGAACTCTAGTTTCTTTCTTTTCAAGGCTGTCTAAAGCAACTGAGGTATTCTGAAACCCAGATTGACTAATGGTTGGCTTCCCTAACTCTGGGATTAACTCTCGTATAGCAAAATCTGTTTCAGGATTAATGCTTCTGCTCACTTTGTCAATGAGTGACTGTGGACCGTCACTTATAAAAACGCAGTCAAGGGCCCCCGATTCAATTGCCATTATTCGCAGATGGGTTTCGTGGAACTGGCTTGCAACTAAAAACTGACCTTGTGATTCTGCCTCCATAACTGCCAATGAATGAAACACTCTTATGAAATCGAAGGCTGACTGGCTGCCTAGTCGCTGCTCGACAATGGCTAGATCAAAATTCACTTCTTGGAGATCCTGAGGCAATAGCCCAAAGCCATCGGAATCATAAACAATCTGAAAGTTTGGTTCATTTTCAAGGACAGCACGTTTAGCTGCTCGAATCATTTCTGAGCCACCAAGTAGAGCAACGCGGAAAGCAACCAAATTATTTACCTTCGGCGTAATTAGTTATATCCGGGAATGATGCTGATACGTTGAAACCAACGCCAGGCACTCGGACAAAGTCCATAGTTCCTTCATAAAGAGAAGCTCGCTCCTGCATAGTGGTAAGCCCTGCGCCAACAGGTCTTTCTACCAAAGCCTTTTGATCATCTTGTATTGAGTAGCCGGATTTGTCTTTGGACTGGTTTCTCAAGGTCTCTTCGCCGTTATCTTTTACTGTGATCTGCAAAATACTGCCCTGCCACATGAAGTCAATGTCAACTTCAGTACCTACCGGTGTGTGTTGACGAATATTTTCTAAGGCCTCAAAAACTATTCTGTAAACAATCAGTTCGGCTCCAGCGACTAGTTTTATCGGTTGCCCATGTTCTCTGAAAACTAACTTGTAACCGTATTCGCGAAAACTTACAAACAAACTTTTCAAGTCACGAAGACTAGGAAGTGCTAAAGCTTTCTCCTTTTGCAGCTCCAGTAGGTCGCTTAACCTTCTTATTTCTAGATAAGACTTCTTTACTCCCTCGAGCAATGACTCCAATAATCTTGGCGCAACATTCGGATCTGTTTTCGAAGCATAAAGTCCTGCTTCGGCTGCAGACATCGTTGCACTGACTTGTTCCAAAAGTACATCGTTGACATCTCTGGCGATACCGAAGCGCTTGTCTTGCTCAGCTAACGCTAACTGGCTATCCGCAATCTGTTGATTCAAGATTGTTCTATCCAAATTTGTACCGACGTGAGTGACTCGAGTGTAGAGCAAGCGACCAATGAACCAAGCGTTAGCGTTGACCGCAATTAAAGCAACAAACCCGGCAAGTACTAGCGCAAGCTTTGATTCGTTATCTGGCAAAATCAGCCCGTAAAAAGTTCCAGAATCAGGTAACTGGATAACTACAACCGAATACGCGATCGAACCCAAAACTATGTTGGATGTGAAACCCACCCATCGTTGAGAAGTGTCAGCGAAACTGGAGAGAATCAAAAGAGTGATTGTGGTGCCCAGTTGTGAAAGCTGTGGCTCAAGACCTAGAAAAAGTGGAACGAAAGTTCCTATCGAAAACACCCCAATTGAAACGTAAGGCAATCCTCTGGATAGAGCTACCGATGCAGCAATGATCAACGATGTTGCTATTGTCATTGGGCCTTGGATGAGAAGATCTGCCCCACCAAGAACTAGAAGGCAGAGACCTGCCAGCAATATTGTTGGGAGCCATCGCTGATCGCGTATCCAAAGAAACATCTGGTCTCCTGAAGGCCTTCAAATAATGGCTCCCCGGCTTGGACTCGAACCAAGAACCTATCGGTTAACAGCCGATTGCTCTGCCAATTGAGCTACCGAGGAATGCTGCCTAAGCAACTTTCATACTTTACCAAAAAACTCGCAGGTTTTCTTGCCTTAGGCAATTAGTAGCCAAGTTCAGGGTCAACTAGTCCTACCCAGTCCCCTAAACCCTTGAAAGCCGCAAGGTTTTCCTTGATACGGATTGAAAACAACCTAACCACTTGGTCATTGGTATCTGCTGTGTGAGGGGTGATTATGACATTGTTGGCGCTCCATAGCGGATGGCCATCAGGCAAAGGCTCAGGATCTGTCACATCCACTCCAGCCCCGGCAATCAAGCCTTCATTGAGCGCTTGGACAAGGTCCATAGTGTTCACCACAGGGCCACGGGCCACATTTACCAGATATGCAGATTCCTTCATCTTTCCAAATCTCTCTAGATTGAAGAGATTACGAGTACTGTCCGTGAGCGAACAGGCTAAGAAGACCCAATCAGCAGCGGGAAGATGTTCGTCTAAATCAGGCAGTTGGACTGTGTTGGTTGCACCTGGCAGCTCGCCAACCCTATTTCTAACCACAGTTATCTTGCATCTAAATGGAGCTAGCTGTTTGATCAATTCTTCGGTGATGCCACCTGCACCGACAATCAGGATGTTTGCATCGTATAAAGATGCTGCAAACTTTCTCCCCCAACTTTTTGCTCTTACTCGTTCAGGTATAACTCGGCCGAGTGCCATGGCTAACATCAATGCATGTTCGGCAACAGGTTCGCGATAGGAACCTTTAGCACAAGCAAATCTCACTGGAGCATCGAGCACTTCTTGAAAAGCATCCACTCCTGCGAAAGGCAGTTGAACAAATTCAAGTTGCGGATTCTTTGCAAGCAATTCCTTTAGACCATTTGGGTCTGAGTAGTCAGTCCAGATGAGCGCTCCGACTGTTTCATCCAGTTCAGACAAAACAGAACCACTTTCCCTAACAGCGTTCTCATATGCAGGAAAGCTCTTAGGTGCGATGGTTACTTTGTTTCTGTCTACACTCATTTGAGTTCCCTAATCTGAGCCTCGATAGCCATCAGCTGTCTCTGCATTGCAATATGCTCAGCAGAATTAGTGTCTGTATCAATTTGTGAGAGCGTTGCTCTCATTGAATCGCGTTGACGAGTTAGCATCTTTCGCTGAGCACTTGCAATAACGCCAACTGCGTACACGTGAATCTCATCTGGGTTTCTTACCGGTAACTCTTTGCTACCTAGCTGTCTAACTAGAGAGTGCAGAACCTCTGGCGTCCTAGATCCGATTTGGTTAAACCAGTCTGGTTGATGAATTGAAGTAATTGACTGAGCTGCAGCTTGAGCGATTACAACATATGCTGGCGTACCAAACATTTGCTCACAGATTTGCAGAGCAGCCTCAGGTGACCAGGCTGATGGAACTTGAAGTAAAACAGCTAACACTTCCTGCTCCAATCTGGTGTTGGCATCTTGAAGGTTAGGCATTGGAAACTCAGGGCCATCTTCAGGTGGCGGTGGTTCACCTGGGTTCATCTCTGTTGGAAGATAAGTTGACTCTCCGCGTCTGGAGTTGGCTACCGCAGCAGCTCTCTGCTTGGTGAGCTCTGCGCTGAGTAGACGATTGATTTCATCATTACCGAGTTGAACTTTGCCAGCGAGTGTTCGAACGTACTCTTCGCGAGAACCTAGGTCCGTGATGCGAGAGAGCACTGTGACTGCAGATGTTGCAGCCGATAGCCGACCTGGATAAGAAGTTAGGTCATGACCTGAAATCTTTTGATCTAAAGCGAATTCGTAAATAGGTTTCTTAGTTGCAACCATCGATTGCACTGCCTCGTCGCCTTTTTGAATGCGTAGGTCACAAGGGTCGAGACCTTCAGGACCGACAGCTACAAACGTTGATGCAATGAACTTACCTGAGGATTCAAAAGCTCTCATCGCAGCTTTCTGACCTGCGGCATCAGGGTCGAAGGTAAAGACCACCTCTGCAGATTCTCCTCCGGTACCAAAGATCTGATTTATTTTCCTGATGTGATCATCACCAAAAGCTGTTCCACAGGTAGCAACCGCTGTCGTCACACCAGCAAGGTGACAAGCCATCACATCGGTATAACCCTCGACAACCACGACCTGGCGATTCTTAGCTATGTCTTTCTTAGCCAGATTCAAACCGTAGAGAACCTGTGACTTGTGATAAACCGGTGTTTCACCAGTGTTGATGTATTTAGCTAGCGGGTCATCTTCATAAATCTTGCGAGCACCAAAACCGATAACTGCATTAGTTGCATCTCGAATTGGCCAGACCAATCTTCCGCGGAACTTATCGTAGGTGCGACCTTCCTTGGCAACTAGAAGATCAACCTTGACTAGTTCTTCTTCAGTAAAACCTTCACTCTTTAGAGCATCACCCAGACTGTTCCAGCCCTTGGGTGCATAACCTATTCCAAAGTATTCGGCTGCTTCCTTGTCGAACTTTCGTTGGGTTAGAAAATCCCTGGCCGTTTGAGCCTCTGGCGAAGTGAGGGCGTTCGCAAAAAACCTTGCCGCAGATTCATTAGCTGCGAGAAGTCTTGCTCGGTTGACTCCTTCATCGCGATTAGATCCTGCTTCGTAGGTAATTTCGTAAGAGATCTTTGACGCACACTTTTCGACCGCTTCATAGAAAGTGATGTTCTCCATCTTCTGAAGGAACTTATAAACATCTCCTCCTTCGCTGCAACCAAAGCAGTGATAGAAGCCTTGATCTGGTCTTACGTTGAATGACGGTGATTTCTCATCGTGAAAAGGACATAGACCCTTGAGCGAGCCAACGCTAGCTCCTTTGAGCTGAACATATTCACCAACAATGTCGGCTATGTTTACTCGCTGTTTGATGGCTTCAATGTCACGAGTTGGTATGCGGCCAGCCATTATTTAGAATCCTTTTTCAAGACTAAGACCTCGTGCATCTTCACAGCAGCTCCATCGGTTAGCACAGCAATCTGATCAACAATGATGCGATGCTTTTCAGTGTCTGTCTTAGCTTTTTTCCACGCTTCTACTGAGTAGCCATCAAGATACTTACCATTGGATGCTAAGAGCACATCTGCTAGCTCGCTTAGTAAAACACGCTGGTCAGTGTAGTAATCAACTCTGCTACCTAAAGACATCAAGAAGTATGAGGCTAAACCCTTAAATATTGCGATCTCGGCTTCAACTTCTTGAGGAACAATGACATCAGCCGCGTATCTGGCAAACAAAGAATCTGCATTGGCTTGGAATGTTGCGGCAGTAGTTCTGGAAACAAATGAACCAATAACAGATGAGGTTAGATTCTTGAGCTGACCTGCGTCCTTAGGTGTCCCACTATAGCTATTTAGCCAATACTGATTAGCCTGCAACCTGTCTAAGGCAGCCGCTAGTTCAGACGAGTCAATCCGATTACCGTTCCAGCGTTCTATTTCATTGACAATCGCTTGCTCTTGACTTGAGCCTCGAAGTTCTTCAAGCTTGATGAACCCCTCAACAACAGCATCCTCAAAGTCATGAACTGAGTAAGCAACATCATCACTGAAGTCCATTATCTGGGCTTCAAAGCATTTGATTCGATCTTTAGCGCCTTGTCTTAGCCATTTGAATACTGGAACGTCATCTTCATAGACACCGAACTTGATTGATCTATCTGCGCCTGAATCTTGAACGGCGAATTGCCTGGTCCAAGGATATTTACAACTAGCATCCAAGCTTGCTCTAGTTAGGTTCAAACCAAAAGCAACACCGTCTTTGCTATAAACCTTTTGTTCAATACGTGTAAGAAGTCTTAGTGTTTGCGCATTACCTTCGAACCCCCCGAAGTCTTTAGCCCAATCATTCAAACCTTTTTCACCATTATGTCCAAAAGGTGGATGTCCTAAATCATGAGCAAGACAAGCGGTGTCAACAATGTCTGGATCAATACCAAACTCAACTGCCATCTCGCGACCCACTTGAGCTACCTCTAGCGAATGAGTTAGACGTGTCCTAGCAAAGTCGTTTGTGCCAGGCTGAAGAACTTGAGTCTTAGCTCCAAGTCTTCTAAGCGCTGAAGAGTGCGTAACTCTTGCTCTATCTCTAGCGAACTCAGTTCGAGCACTACGCCCAGAACCTTCTTCGGTAAGGAATCTTTCCTTATCGAATTCGCTGTATTTGTCTGTACTCATCCGCCTGAAACTCCAAGTTCTGCCTCTAGCAGTACCTTACGCTGGTCTCCAACAAGTTCACGTGAATCAAGCCAATTCTCTGGCAATGCGCATGTCTTAGCCCCACCTAGACGGCCTCTAGGGCCCTCTGCAAGCTCTCCTGGATATGGAGCAGCCCAGTCAATGGTTCCTAGAATGTCGTCCATTTGCTGAAGTGTTTCAACCTGGGCTAGTGCAGCTCTGAACTCACCGCCAACCGGATACCCCTTGAAATACCAAGCCACGTGCTTTCTAATATCCCTACAAGCTCGCTCCTCTGATTCGAAGAATTCAACAAGAAGAACAGCATGCTTCTTGAAAGATTCAGCTACCTGACCAAGCGTTGGTTGAACCGGGTCAACTGCTGCATTTGAGTTTGAGTTTCTCGCATACTCTTCGAAGGCTGCCTGTAGGTCAGCAAAGAGCCAAGGTCTGCCTAGGCAACCTCTGCCTACAACAACTCCATTACAGCCTGTTTCACGCATCATACGAATTGCGTCACCTGCTGA
>CANKLZ010000046.1 GCA_947483795.1 Micrococcales bacterium
CCAGCTGATGCTGCGTTCTTCTCTGTTGCTAACCCTTGGTACCGCGTTGGAATCAACGTACGTACCAAGCAGGTTCCTGTGGCTTCAACTCAAGAACTGACTTACTTGGTAACTAATGCAGCGGACAACACTCCTCTAGCAAACACAACAGTTACCTTCACAATGGGTAAGCAGTACTCAGGCTCGAACGCGAAGGTAAACGTTGGAGATGTTGCTTCAGTTGGTGAGCAGAACAAGACTGTAACTGGTGTTACTAACTCTGAGGGTAAGGTAACTTTCTCTCTTGTTAACACCGACGTAGCTGCTGATGCTGCAAACAACCCAGGTGCAAACCTAGGTGCAGACTTCACTGGTAAGAAGCTATTCACACAGGTAACTGCGTGGGTAAACAGTCAGACTCAGGACAGCATTGACCTGGTTGACTTCATCTTCTTCAAGCCAGCTGATGCTCCTGTTACCAAGACAGCTGTTTCACGTCTAAACGGTGTCAATTCAACTAATGCTTGGATTAGCGAAGGAGAAGGCTGGTACCAGTTCTACGCAGCAGGTGTTCGCTACATCCAGCGCGGTATTGAAGTTGGAAAGACCACAACACTTTCATTCACTGTCAATGACACTGATGGAGCTCCATACGCAAACAAGACTGTGAAACTTCTAGTTGGAAAGAGATACTCGGGTTCTTCTGCGAAGGTAGCTGTCAATGGAACTTCATTCCCAGGTGTTGGCGATGAGAAGGTTGTTGAATTCACAACTGACTCCAGCGGTGTTGTTACATTCGATGTAAGCAACAGCAACTTCACTGCAGATGCAGATCCATACCAGGCATCAAACGTAAAGAACCCAGAGGGTAGCAAGAAGCTATTCGTTCAGCTTGCACTAGTTGGAGAAAAGGGTAACCAGGATGTCATTGACATCGTTGACCTCTTCTACTACCAGGCTCAGGCTGCTACTCCACCTACTGTTTACAACGCACGTCTAGCTGACTGGAACGCCAGCAACTCGTTCGATGGAACTAAGGTTTGGGGCGACGGTGGATTGGCTGAGGGCTGGTTCGACGTGAACACTGGTTACTTTGCTCGTTATGTAGCTGCGGGATCAACTTTCAACCTTCGTTACAGAGTGACAAACTCAGTTACTGGAGCAAACGCTCCTGATGGCACAGTTGTTACTTTGAGCCTTGGTTCAGCTTGGTCAGGTTCTAACGCTAAGTTCACTGCAGGTTCTACCGTCATCGATGGTAAGACCAAGTGGGGATCTATCGGTCAGTTGGATCAGGGTTATGTAACTGCGACTGTTGTAAACGGTATCGCGTCAGTTTCACTAACATCTAACGACGTTGCTGAAGATGGAACTGAGAACCCAGGTAACCCGAAGGCAAACCCAGCCGATTTGAACCCGCTGTTTATGCAGGTCAAGATCAAGGTTGAGGGTAACGCAGTAACCCACCAAGACTGGGTGAACATCGTTGCTACTAAGCCTTCAGCTGCTCCTACAGTAACTTCAGTTTCTTCTAAATCTGGAAGAAAGGGTCAAGCTATTGACATCGTTGGAACCAATCTTGGCGATGCACTTGGTCACTCAGTAGTTCTGTACACTCCAGGAACTTCGAAGGCAGCTCCAGTAAGTACACCAGTTAGCACAATCTTCATCAACGCCGCAAGGACAAGAATGACTGTGCTATCACCGGCAATTACTAAGACTGGAACCTTGAGAGTTACTAACACTGGTGGAACTGCTTCTGCTCCTGAAACGTTCTCTGCTAGTTCTTCGACAGCTTCGAAGCCTACTATTTCTCTAACAGCATCATTGGTTAAAGAAGTAGGCTCGACATTCGCTCTAAGTGGAACTAACCTTGCTTCATCTTCAGAAATCAGAATCGGAAATGTGCTTGCGCCGTTCAACATCGTAACTGCGACAACTGTGATCGTTACTGTACCTGAGGGAGTTGTGTCTGGTTCTAAGATCAGCGCAACAAACATAGGTGGTACAACAATCACCAGCAAGTATGTATACCAAACCGCAGTGGTTGCTACAACAACTGCTTCGGCTAAGGTCGGTCAGACTGTGACGATCACAGGTTCAAGCTTGAAGGCTACTAGCGTAGTGTTCGGTGGAAACAAGTCTGCTAAGCCAGTAATCAACGATGGTGAAACAATCACTGTTGTCGTACCTACTGGTGCCCTTACCGGTCCTATCAAGATCACAACTGGTGCAGGCATTGTCTACACCAATTCATTCACAGTGATTCCACCGACTCCTACAGTTACAGCATTCACACCTACCTCAGGTAAGAAGGGTGTGACAGTTGTAAGCGTTAGAGGAACATCACTGACCGGAGCTACAGTGACAATTGGATCTACTCCAGTGACACTGTCTGCCGGAGCTACCTCAACATCACTGAAGTTCGTAATCCCAGCCGGTGCGTCAAGCGGCAAGATTACAGTTACTACAGCTGGTGGTTCAGCAACCTCATCGAGCACGCTGACAATCAACTAACACAGCTATAAAGAAACGCCCCATCCAGAACTTGGATGGGGCATTTCTATTTGGTTAGATTTCTAACTCTTGATAGGGATGTTTGCTTCGAATATGGTCTTCTGAGTTTCGCTATTCCAACTGAGGCTTCTATCTAGGCAAAACGCGTCAAGCATTCGAGAGCCTACGCTTTTAACACCATCTTCAAGTGGTCTGCTACCGTCATTAGTAACAACCAGTCTTATTAGGCAATCTTGCTCAATGGACATCTCAATCTCTGCGGTTGATGCGTTGCCATGTCTAACAGCGTTGCTAACCACTTCCTTCAGCACCTCATTGACTACTTGCTGCGCTACTGAATCACTTGCAACTCGCTGAAGCACCGATTCATCAATTTCGTAGATAACTTGGCATAACCCAATCCAGGCGGATTGAATTTCAGAGAATGCCAATTCCAAGCTAGTGCCTGAATCGCTCCGACTATTTAGTGAATCCAGAGCTCGTTGCAGGTCGCTCAAGATCAAATCTTTTATTGGAATGTCATCTTGGCTGATGGCATTTGCGCGCATAGATGCGGCGGTCAATGCAGGTTGCACGACTCCGTGCAGAAGGAGATACCAGCGATGGCTGGCTAGCCACACCTTTTGCTTGTAGAGCTTGTTTTCTCTGGTTAGTTGATTCACAACTTGTTCGAGTTCTTCCTCAAATCGAGAAAGTTGCTGGTCAAGAATGTAGGCCTGAGATGTAGCAATAACGGAGTAGGCGGGAATTATATAGAAGACAGGCAGCAAATCCGGAAGCCCGTCAGGGTTGGGTACTTGGCTAATTAGGAAAAAACTCGGGACGCTTGAAACCAATGCAACGATAGTCGATACCAAAAACGCTTGACTCGCTGTTAGCCTAGGAAACGCGCGCAAGCCATATTTGAGTACAGCCAGCGATAGCGCAAAAATCATTGAACTGATTACGACATCCCAACCATTTAGGGTTGGGACGGCAAAAGAGCCTACAAAGAAGAAAAGAAAGGGAATGGGAAGAAGGGTAATCCACACTCGAACCAAATTCGACGTACTAATTTTCGTTTCAGGTTCTTGGAATGCGCTATTAGTGTCTATTCCCTCGTTCTCAAAAAACTGTTTGGCATCCTTGGATAGCCTGTCTTCGAAGGGCTTGAGCTCGTTCCTGAGAAACAAAAGGATCCGATCGATAAGAGTAACGATTTCTTTAGACTGGGCTACTCGACTTTGAAGAAGCTCTAGCTGAGGTGTAAGTGAGCTGATTGATTTTTCAGCGGCTTGCCTACTTTCAGCGAATAAGTTAGTGACAACGTTGCTTCGGAAGAATCTGAGTTCAGATTCACTCGAACGTAGTTTCGAAACGGAGCTCTCGCGCTGGAGTCTCGAGCCAACCACATTAGTGAAAATAGTTAGGATACTGAATCCCAACAAGATGCCACCGATAAATCTAGTACCTGGATCTCCTGGATCATCTACGCCAAACATTCCAGCCACGTTCAACATGATTAGGTTTTTGAAACCGAAGCAAAGGCTCACAAATACAGAGTTGAATATTGGCTGGTTTGCTCCGTGCGGATTTTGCTTGCGTTTGTAGATCAAGACGGGGACTGCGAAGATCAACACCCAAACGATTGCTGTGATGTTGATGGGTATCCAAACCAGACTTATGTTTTGCAACCTGACCGCATCAAACGCGAAGCTGAGAAGACTTGTGAAAATGAGGGATACAAAAAATAATGGGAAACCTATGGCGTTTGGTAGACCAAGTCTTGTCCAGTACCTCGTAGAGCCGATACTTTTAATGTAGTTCAATTAACCCTCGCAAATTTATTAGTTGGGCTTAATTCTAGTTTTGAATGAGGAATAACCTGCTCAGGTAGTCCTTGATGGACTAAGTGTTCAGAGGACCTTCTTCAGCGGAGAAGTCCATCTCATCATCAATTGCATTAGTCAAGGAGAGTCCTAAAATTTCGGCAGATGAAGAGGGTAGTTCTAAGTCCTCTACTTTGCTGAGAGCTTTGTTTACGGCGCGGGTGCGTGTACCTGCTTGGCTAACTGTCTTTTGCGCAGTTTCAAGCTGCCTTGCCAGTGTGTCCATAACACCTGAGTACTTACCAAATTCAGTTTTTGCGGCACTGAGTACCTTCCAGACATCTGAGGCGCTCTTCTCAATTGCTAGGGTCTTGAAACCCATTTGCAAGCTATTGAGTAGGGACATAAGAGTTGTTGGACCGGTGACTAGAACTCGAAAGCTATTCTGCAGCTCACTTGTTAGGCCTGGTCGTCTAACAACTTCTGCAAAGAGGCCTTCAGTTGGAAGATACATGATTGCGAAGTCGGTACTGATCGGAACATGGAGATACTTATCTGAGATCAATTTAGCCTGCGCTTTAATGGCTTTTTCTACAGCTTTCGCAGCATTAGCAACTTCTTCAGCAGACCCAGTTTCTTGAGCATTCTGCAAACGTTCGTAGTCCTCTTGAGGAAACTTTGAATCAATAGGAAGGTACACGTATTCACCGTCAGCTCGACCAGGTAACTTCACTGCGAATTCAACGAGATCATTAGAGCCAGGTTTAATCTTGACGTTCTTCTCGTATTGGCTCGGCGCTAAGACATCTTCCAGTTGGCGTTCAAGCTGAACTTCTCCCCAGCCACCTCTTGATTTAACGTTGGTGAGAACTTTTTGCAGGCTACCCACATCGTTAGCGAGATTCTTCATCTCACCAATACCTCTAGCTACGGCTTCTAGGTTTTCACTCACCAACTTGAATGATTCACCAAGACGTTTTTCTAAAGTTCCCTGTAGTTTCTCATCAACAGTTTCACGCATCTTCTCAAGCTTTTCTTCGTTGCCCTTGCTCATCTTTTCTATCTCAGTTTGCAGAGTTACTTGCATCTGCTGCTGCTTCTTTGCGTTCGAGTCTGTGAGTTCTGCAATCTTTGTCTCTATGTTGCGAAGTGATTCATTCAGAGACTTCTGTAATTCGATCCTTGAGTTACCTGCTTCATCTCTTTGGAGCTTTGCGGAGTTTTGTGAAGCTTCACTGAACGAAGTTAGGCGTCTTTCAACGATGTCATGGTTGCTTGCGATTGCGGAGCGAAGCTCATCACGATGAAGTTGAAGGTCCTTGCTGACCTCCAGAGTTCCTCTCTGCTGCTTGCGAAGTAGAACTATGGTGGCTAGGGCAAAAAGACTCACTAAGTTGATGATTGCCAGAAGTGTTGGAAGTTCCATGTTTCTCCGATTCGATCGTGTTTGATGTCTCCCTCAAACAATAAGTGAATCCAGTGACAAAACATTCCCCAAATGCCATAGTAGCCGCTCAAAACCTTGCATTTACTGCCTCAAATAAGGCAGTCACAGGCGTTTAGGTAAACAACTTCTAGAGACTAGAGTCTTGACTCAACCTTTGCCTTGGTGGCTTCAAAGCGAGGCTTTAGTAGGACATATTCAGGCTTCCAAGGCTTAGCAGGTCCAGCCCAGTGAATGATCTTTGGGCTGGCGTTGAAGTCCTGAGATGGAACGTGGTTCCATTCAGAATCAATTTCTAGCACTCTATCTCTTGAGTAGATGTTGAATACATCCTGGTCATTCATACGGCATTGCTCAACCAGATACATGTGCTCAGCAGTGAAGTTTTCAGCTCGCATTAGTTCTAGGTTTAGCACCAAGATGCCAGCATTGAATGTTCTTGAAGTTAGATCAGCCTTGTCGTGCAGACGCTTTCTAATGTCCCATGCCTTTTCAGGAGCGAAGTGCAGGGTGGCTCTAGTAATTGGACGGATCATATTGGCCCAGCTCTTGAGTCTTGTTCTCTTACCGGCAAATATGTTATCGCCAAGGTTTAGATCGTAAAGTTCGCCCACATCAGCTTGAATCAGGATGTCGATGTCAAGGTACAGGACTTTGTCTAGGGTCTTGAGCATCTCAGGTAGGAACAATCTGTCCATGGTTGAAACAGATATATGTGAGAGCAGAGCGATATCGTTACCGTAGCTAACTTCATCAAAGTTGTAGAAGGTGAAGTTGATCTCTGGGAAAAGCTTGCCCATGCGTTCACGGAAAGCGTTACCTAGTCCACGTGTCATCACGTGAGCGTTAACTTCTCGTGATGTGTGATCAACAAGTGACTGCAGCACAACAGGAATCATGTTCTCTAGGTTCTGGTCTAGAGCCAGCGCTGTTTCAACAACGTTCTTACCTCTTGGGTTATTACCAACAGTTATCTTTGATGCCTCGAGAGCAGCTACTGCCTTAGGTACATCGATGTTTGACGGTGTGACCTTCGTGTATGTGGTTGCATACTGTTCAGCAAATTCAACTTCACTCTGGCAAATCTCAGCCCAAAGCTTACGAACTTCCTTTTCGTTCTTGCCTTCAAGGATTGCCTTCAGAGTTACCTCTAGCTTGTCCTCGATGCCGTGTCTGATCTTGTTGAATGCTGTTTCATCAAGGTTGATAAGTCCTTCAAAGCGGACATCAGCTAAGTTCTTTGGCTTGAAATCTACTGGCAGACCCATAGATCTAGCAGGTAGGTAGCAGTGCAGACGGCTGGTTGCCACCTCGCGGTAGTCAACGTACTCTTCAAGCATCACTCTGGCATCTTCGATACCTTCAACTAGGTCGAAACCTCTAACCTGCTCACCGATTTGGATGAATTGGTCAATCGACCAACCTAGATACTTTCTTTCATCAATCTTTGTTTCAACCTGTGCTAGTTTCTTCTTTTTAGTTCCAGTGGCTGGTGGAAGTACCTGGCCAACAGTTGTGGTCACACAACCTGAGAAGAATGCTTTGATTCCAAAGTCACGCAAGCGATACAAAGTAGTCCAGTCGCGACAGCCGATAGGTTCAATACGCTTAAGCTCTTTCACAACTTCATCAGTTAGAACATCTGGGTCTTGGATGTGGAAAGAAATCATAAGGGGAAGG
>CANKLZ010000047.1 GCA_947483795.1 Micrococcales bacterium
CTGTAGATCCGGTGTATGAAATTAGGTTGGACTCAAAGTGAAGTGTGTTTTCAAATCCATCTTGTTTCTGTGTCGCAGTGACATAAACCCAATAGCCAGTGTCTGAAACTTTGAACCCGTTCTTTCTCAAAAGCCATTGGTAGATCTCCATCTGTCGCCTATAGCCATCGTAGAAACCGCCCTCACCGAGCTCGGTTACCGCTTGCTGTCTACCGGTGGCCTTGTAGTCAACAACATAGAGTTGTCCCGATGAATCCACCCAGATATCATCGACCACACCTGTAATCAAAAAAGAGCCGTCGTCGGTGGTGGCTGTAATACCTTTGAAGTTATTTCTCCAAATATCAAGATCTTCATGCTGAAAAGGAACCAGCTCTAAACCATTGGCTTCAACGATGGGGTGTGGTTTAACCAAAGCCCGAAAGTGATCGAATTCTTTCTTCATCTGATTGTCAACCGCAACATTCAGAGTAAAAGGAACCCCACCTGGTTTCTTAATGCCATGCCGAGCTTCTAAGACAAAACAACGAGGGCAACGAATGTATTCCTCGATTTTCGCTCTAGATAATTTAAAGGTTTCGGTTTGTCCAATTACATACTGTGGATTTCTAGCCATGAGTCTTCCTCCCTTGTTGCATTTTGCTTTCCGCCTTAGTCAAGCTACTCAGATTCCTCTTCTTCATCGTCTTCGTAGCCCTTTGCTTCGAATTCCCCCGCAGGGAAATTAACAGGAGCTCCAAGCAGTTCTCCTGGGAATCTAAACATTGGCAGAAACACCGGTTCGCTAATGGGCTGACGTTCCTGAGACATTAGGTACTCTGCCGTCCCCTCTACTTCTCCTGGGTAACAGTAGCCATATTCGCCAGTTATTGAACCGTCTTCTTCTTCGTAAGCATATTCATAAACAAAGCAGGCCGGTACTGGTGTCAATCTCTCAACTACCTCGATCTCGCTGTGGAGTGGATAGTTCAATTTGATAGGAATGACGTATTCATCGATATGGATGATGTGCGGATAATAAGGATCAGGAACTTCGACTATCTCTGCGCAGGTGCTGGCCGCAAACATAGCCAAGTCTTTAGCGCTAGCGGCCCTTACCGTTAGGACGTTTTTATAGGAGGCTTCTCGGACTACGTCAACGAAAATACCGTCTATGTGAATAAGCATCTTTGCCTTCCCTAACCAGCTCTGATTTGGTTAGTTCTTAAATGTACTCCTAACCACTGACATTTAGGTCTGGATGTCTCCGGTTAGGGCTAGGGTAATCTCGAGGCTCTAGAGTTAGGAAACCGCATGCAGGATTTTGGAAATGGGAAGCTGATCTTCTCAGCTAGCGACTTGACTGGTGCGACCGAGTGTTCCTGGGCCACCGTCAGAAAAATCGATAAGAAGCTCGGTTTCGATATTTCAATCCCCAAAGAGGCTGAAGACGGAATGCTGGCTAGAACCGGTGAGCTAGGAAACATTCATGAAGAGAAGCAACTTCAGAGATTCCGCGACCAGTTCGGTGACCAAGTTATTGAACTAGGTAGACCTGACTACAACTCCAAGGAACGATCTCTCGAAACTCAAATGGTTGAGTTAACCGAATTGACCAAGCGTGCTTTGGAATCAAAGAAGCCTGTTATCTTCCAGGCAACTTTCTTCGATGGCGAGTTCCAAGGCTTTGCGGACTTCCTGGTTCTCCAGGGCGATGGAAAGTACGCCGTTTACGACACTAAGTTAGCTAGAAAAGCAAAGATTACTGCGCTTGTTCAAATTGGTGCTTACGCTGATCAGCTGCAGAAGATGGGCATACCGGTATCTGACCAGGCACACCTGATTCTTGGTGATAACTCAGTGAGCACCCATGACATCGCTGACATCTTGCCTCTGTATCTGAAGAGACGTTCGGACATGCTTGAACTAATTGCTTCTCGTGTGCAAAACAAATCATCCGGTGGTTCTGCTGTCGTTTGGAATGACTCCCAACACCCAGCCTGCGGAAGATGTGTAGTTTGCGAACCTGAGATTGAAGCTACAGACGATGTAATTGCTGTTGCAGGAATGAGATTAGAGCAGAGAGCAAAACTTCGAGCTGCTGGCATTAATACCTTGAAGGAACTAGCTGAAACAAGTCAGAGCAAAATTCAGGACATGTCCGCAGGTACCTACTCGATGCTGAAAGCTCAAGCTAAAGCACAGCTGCAAACTAGACTCTCAAAGATTTCCACTAGCCCTTACTTCGAAGTATTCCGACCAGGTGCATTAGCTGCAATCCCTAAGCCAGATGATGGCGATATCTTCTTCGACTTTGAAGGAGATCCTCTATACAACGAAGGTTCGATTTGGGGTATCGACTACCTTTTCGGTTGGGTTGATAAGGATAAGAATTTCTTCCCACTGTGGGCTCACAATCTCGAAGAAGAAAAAGTGGCTTTTCTAGAATTCGTTGCATACATCAAAGAACGTCGTGCGACTTATCCAGGAATGCACATCTACCACTATGCGGCATATGAAAAAACACATCTGCTATCACTAGCTGCTCGGTTCGGGGTTGAAGAGGAATACATCAGCCAGCTGCTTCGCGAGAATGTATTAGTTGATCTATACCCGATTGTTAGACGCGCAATCACAGTTGGCAGTCACAGTTACTCGCTAAAAAAGCTTGAACCAATCTTCGTGACAAATGAAGAGCGTGCTGGTGTGACCAATGCTGCTGACTCAGTTGTTGAGTATGCCAACTACTGTGACTTGGTTGCTGAAGGAAGAGATAGAGAAGCAGCAATCAAACTCAAGGACATCGAAGATTACAATGCCTACGACTGTCGATCCACTCTGGGCCTTCGCAATTGGCTTCAAGGTTTAGCCTTCGAACTAAAGGTTGATCTCAGAGGCGTGACAGAAGTGGTCAAAAAGGGCGAAGAGGTCGAACCAGACCCTCTTTATGAGAACCTAATGGCTTTGATCGCCGATGTTCCTTTGACTGATCGGACACCGGATCACACTGCTGTAGCTCTAACTGCGGCTGCGATCGACTTCCACAGACGTGAAAAGAAGTCATTCTGGTGGGAGCACTTCAACCGACTTGAAATGCCTATGGATGAGTGGGAGAACGACAAAGACGTTTACATCGTTGAGAGTTGTGATGTCATGTCTGATTGGGCTTTACCCGAAGGCACAAAAGCTAAGCGTTTGAAGCGGTTGCTCAGACTGACCACTAAGCCAGCACCTGGCAGCAAAGTATCGGTTGGAGACCAGCGATGGTTCCTGTATCCAGCTGAGGCAGAGTTGATTGAGGGTGGTGATGAGGCTGGTTACCTAAGAGTAGGTAAGAGCGCTACCGTAACTGAGGTTGAAAGTGATTCAGTTATCTGGGTGGAAGAAGCGCTGCCTGTAGACGCTGAACAGCATGATTATGTTCCGCTAGCGCTAGTTCCTGGTCAACCGATTGACACAAGAAACCTCGAAGCTGCGATCAAGGACTGGGGTCAGGCTGTCTTGGACTCTTACCCGAACTTAAGTGCAGACCCAGCATTAGACATATTGAGAAGGGTCTCCCCGGTCGAGACAGAGCTTGAGCCTTTCGGTAGCAAAGAAAGCTTTCAAACCATTATTGACTCAATCAAATTGATTGATAACAGCTTCTTAGCGGTTCAGGGTCCTCCAGGTGCTGGCAAGTCTTTCAACGGTGGCAAGGTCATTGGCGACCTTGTAATGAAGCACGGTTGGAAAGTTGGAGTAGTAGGACAATCACACAGCACAGTGGAGAACCTACTGCGAAGCATTCACAAAAATGGTGGAGTTCCGGCTGACATGATTGCTAAACCTGACTCTAAGAGTGATGGCGAAAAGGAACCCAAGAATCCTTGGGTTGCAATTGACAAAGGCAATAAGAAGGGAAAAGAGTATCGTGAATTCATTGATTCACACTCAGCCTTCGTAGTTGGCGGAACTTCATGGGACATGGCTCATCGAGAGAGAATTGGGCTCAAAGAATTAGATCTCTTAGTTATTGACGAGGCAGGACAGTTCTCATTGGCAAACACAATTGCTGTTTCAACTGCAGCCAAGAGATTGCTTCTCCTAGGCGATCCACAACAGCTTCCTCAAGTAACCCAAGGTATACATCCTGAGCCTGTTGATGGTTCTGCTCTCGGTTGGCTAGCTGGAGACGAAGAAGTGTTGCCTCCTGAGTTTGGCTACTTCCTTCCTTCAACTTTCCGAATGACTACCGAACTTTGTTCAGTGGTATCTAGCAACTGGTACAAAGAAAGACTCGGATCAGTAGCACCAGGAAGAGAGCTAGTTGGTATTGATCCTGGCTTTTACCCAATTGCGGTGGAGCATTTTGGTAGTTCAACAGAGTCAAATGATGAGGCCGAAAAAGTTCTCCAAATCATTCAAGACATCAAAGGCAAAAAGTGGTCGGATGAGGATTACTCTGGTGAGCTAATTGATGCCCCAGAGAACATCATCGTTGTTGCCCCATACAACGCTCAGGTTCAGCTAATCCGAAGAAAGCTTGACGCTACAGGATTTAGCTCAATTCCAGTTGGAACAGTAGATAAATTCCAAGGGCAGGAAGCAGCCGTTGCAATCATTTCGATGACAGCTTCATCTGCCGATGAAATTCCTAGAGGCATAGAGTTCCTACTAATGCCGAATCGCCTAAACGTTGCAATTTCACGTGCCAAGTGGGCGGCTTATCTGGTCTATTCCCCTAGATTGCTGAACTTCAAGCCTACGAATGTTGAAAACATGCGTTTGATTAGCAAGTTCATAAATCTAGTTTGGAAGGCTAGATAGGTTCTTTACCGCAATCAAACATGTCAACGCGATGTCTACATGACCTATCAAAGACAATCCAGCTACCCTTAGGCGCTGCTTTAGCGTCTTGCGTATGTTGATCACACATGAATTCGAACTGCCCACACGGACAGATGAGTCTGTGTGTGGCTTTGCCTTCACAGTCTCTGTAGTCACAAGTGACGTCGAACTTTAGATGATCGAGCACGGTATGGTCCGTCATCACATCCGTGTTGCCAGAAGGGTTAGACACTAACTAATCTCCAATTATTAGACCGAAAATACAACCGTCCGGGTTGCCTTCAGATACTGGAAGCCTCTTTAGACCGCCAAGTGCCTCAACTCTATCGGGAGTTTCAAAAGCAAAGTAGTCGGTCTCTTCCAATCCATACACAGCAGTGAGAGTGGTCAGAAAGAATTCTGCGACTTCATCTAAATTGGCATCTGGGCCGTAATACCTCACAAAATTAGGGTTATCACTTGGATCTCCCGAACCGTAACCGGCAGGATCGACATCAGGGCGAGTCCACCCGATGAATTCCATCTCTCTGAACTGCTCTTCAGTTAGTGGTGGGTCGCAAATCAGATTGCCGGAAGCTTCTAGCTGAAGGTGCCCGTCGAAATCCCAACGAGCCTGGATGTATGGAGACCGGTCAGGATCCATTCCGTACCTCTTGGCATAGGTATCAAAATGAAATGCATCCATGTCATCATCAGATAGCAGCATTTTGATTGCTGCAACTACTGGAACCCAAGCTGGGCCTAAAAAGGGATTGTTTTTCACGTCAGTCATTTAGTGTTTCCTACCATCCGCCTAGTCTCTATTGAGCACCAAGCGATTCCAGTACCTTAGATACTTTTCGCTACGGTCTAGGTTCAGTCCTTCTCGCCTGAGCGGTGAAGTGTTGTCAGTCAAGTCTGCAAATTTCACGATACGTGCGATCTCATTTTTAGAAATAGCGTCTAGGTATTGAGTTTCAGAGATTCCTGGCTTCTTTGTTAGAAGTTCAACAGCTTCAATAACCTCATTTTTGAAAAACATCACAAACAGATCGCTAGCGGTTACTTGCTCGCCGAAATGTTCTAATGAGTCCTCTAAAACATCATGCAGCCATGCAGCAGTGTATGCGTTTGCCTCCAGTTCACTGTGTTCGCTAAACAACGCAGCAACAATGTTGGAAACTCTCCGTGGATGTTCAATGTAGGGCATACCACTCTTATCAAGCGCTTTTGGACCGCTGTGAACCGCTCTAGCGACATATTCAGCAACTACCTCATCTGGCGCATTGTCGACTCTCAACTTCTTCACCTCAACAACTAGGTCAAACACTTTGTCGCTATCACTCATGATATTTCCCTTTCCAGAATTCCAAATTATTCCAAGCCAGTGACACTAGCCCCAAAGCAAAATTAATTTGCTCTCCAATAGTCAACGTCTGCCACATTTAGAAGATACTCCTCAAAGTGCGAGTTTGTTAGAGCCGCCTCACAGCGGGTGCTCCTAATTAGGTCAATAGCCTCTCTAGGGGTGTGACCGTCTCTGATTAGTACCAACGCTGTGATTAGCCCTGATCTGTTGATGCCAGCCTGGCAGCGGATAAGAACCTTCTTTCCAGCTTTCCAATCTGAGTGAGCTTCCCTAACTAAGAAGGTTAGGTCACGCTCTGGATCTAGGTCTTTCATATCACCATCATGGAATGTGAAGCGTAGTTCCTTGACGCTTCTTCCAGCTGGGTTCGCTTGGCTGTATGCAGTGACTACGGTGTCGAAGTCGTCCTTGGTAACTTGTGTGCGGATCTGCGCAAAGCCACGAAGGCCTTCACCTCTCGACTGTGATCCAAGCTCGTCATACTCATCAGTGCCTCCTTGATAAAGGCCATCGATGATTTCACTCCAAAGAGTGTCTGGGTAGTACGGTACTGACATTGTTTTCTATGTTCCTGTTCTTGTTTTTGTTTTAAAAGCTTTATGTCTGTAAGTGCGAACAGCCTGGCAAGAAATGTTTTCTCGCCAGGCTGTTTCACTTCTAAGGACTGTTACTCAGAGTCTTTATCTCTGAAGTCCTTGCGGTCTCGCTGGCTACGGTTGTTGTGTTCGTTTAGGCGTTTCTTCTTCGTATTGAGATCTTGCATTAACATGTATGACATCAGAGAAGTGCTCTCCCCTTGAAGGCGCTTACGCTGTCTTGGACTCAGGTTGCTCATGTCCATGAAACGGCCGAGTTCAATACCGGCAGCTTCTAGTAGTGCATCCGCTTCTTTGTCTTTACCCTGGTCGTAAAGTCTCATAGCTTGATCCTTCACCTGCTGCAAACGAACTAGCTTGAGTTCAGCCAC
>CANKLZ010000048.1 GCA_947483795.1 Micrococcales bacterium
AAAAACCACCGGGGTGTAGCGTAGTGGCTAGCGCGCCTGCTTTGGGAGCAGGATATCGCAGGTTCGAGTCCTGTCACCCCGACCACTTTTGTATAAAATAGGTCGGCATTTTTAGTTCGACCACGTCTAATGGAGCCACTTGTGAAAACCACTGTTGAACGTCTAACCCCAACTCGCGTAAAGCTAACAATTGAGGTAACTCCTGAAGAGTTCAAGCCAAGCCTTGATCACGCTTACGAGCACATTGCTGAGACAGTCAACATTCCTGGTTTCCGTAAGGGCAAGATTCCTGCAGCCATCCTTGACCAAAGAGTTGGCCGTCCAGCTATCTTGGCTCACGCGATCAACGACGGACTTGACAGCATCTACCGCTCTTCAATCGAAGCTGAAAAACTTCGCCCGCTGGGTCAGCCTTCAGCTGATGTCAAGCAGGCACCGGATGACAAGACTTTTGCTGGCAACCTAGTTGTTGAAATCTCAGTTGAAGTTCGTCCTGAAATCAAACTTCCTGAGTACAAGGGCATGAAAGTAACCGTTGATGTAATCAAGGTTGGCGAGATTGAAGTTGATGCTGAAATTGATCGTCTGCGTTCACGTTTTGGAACTCTAACTACAGTTGACCGTCCGGCTAAAAAGGGTGACTTCACATCGATCGATCTAATAGCAAGCGTTGATGGCAAGCAGATTGACCAGGCTCAAAACATTTCTTACGAAATCGGTAGCGATTCTCTTCTTGATGGAATTGATGACGCCCTTGACACTTTGACTGCTGGTGAAACTACTACTTTCAAGAGCAAGCTAGTCGGTGGCGACAAGGCTGGTCAAGAAGCAGAAATCACTGTGACCCTAAATGCTGTCAAGGAACGTGAGCTTCCAGCACTCGATGACGCATGGGCTCAGATGGCTAGCGAATTTGACACTGTCAAAGACCTAAAGGCATCTATTGAAGACCAGATAAGAAAGTCAAAGTCATATACTCAGGGTCTTCAGGCAAGAGAGCTTCTTACTGAAGAGCTTCTAAAGCTTGTTGATGTTCCTGTATCAGAAGAACTAATTAGTGCTGATGTTGAGCGTCACCTTGAAGGCGAAGGTCGTCAGAGCGATGATGCTCATCGTGCCGAAGTGGTTATCGAATCAACTAAGTCTTTCCAGGTCCAGATGCTTCTTGACGCTATTGCTGAAGCCGAGCAGGTCAGAGTCAACGAGAACGAGCTTTTGCAGTACCTCATGCAGGCAAGCCAGTCTTACGGAATGGATCCAAACGAATTCGTTAAGACTGTTGATGAGCAGGGCCAGATCCCTTCATTCGTGGCAGAAGTTGCTAGACGCAAGGCACTTTCTGTAGTTCTAGAGAACGCTAAGGTCTCAGACAGCTCAGGTAAGAGCGTAGATTTAGCCGAGTTCACCAAGACTGATGACGGCTTTACTCCTGAAAACCACGAAGGTCACGACCACGACTAACCCTTGGGCAATTATTGCCTGTGGCGAACATGAGAATGTTTTTGGCCTTGTCTCGGTTATCTTGATTATGCAAAAGATAAAGATTAGAGGAGCACTAAATGGCTGAACACACGCCCCAGAGCAACGTCTTTGAAAGACTGCTAAAAGACAGAATCATTTGGTTGGGCGACGATGTTCGCGATGACAACGCAAATGAGATCTGTGCCAAGATGCTTCTTCTAGCTGCTGAAGATTCAACCAAGGACATCTTCCTATACATCAACTCTCCAGGTGGATCCATTACCGCTGGTATGGCTATCTATGACACCATGCAGTACGTACCGAACGATGTTGTAACTGTTGGTATCGGTATGTGTGCATCAATGGGTCAGTTCCTTCTTACATCAGGTGCCAAGGGTAAGCGATTTATTACACCTAACACTCGCGTTCTTCTTCACCAGCCAAGCGGTGGCTTCGGTGGAACAGCTGCTGACATTCAGACTCAAGCTTTCCTAATCAATGACATGAAGAAGAAGCTTGCTGCTATCACTGCTAAGCAGACTGGCAAGACTGTTGAGCAAGTAATGGAAGATGGTGACCGCGACCGTTGGTTCACAGCCCAAGAGGCTTTGGAATATGGCTTTGTTGATCATATTCAAGAATTTGCGTCAGTTTCAACCGGCGTTGGCAAGAAGTAAGGAAGAGAACAATGAATAGAGACAACATGCCAGAAGCACGTTACATCCTTCCTTCCTTTGAAGAAAGAACTCCTTACGGTTCTCGTTACCTAGACCCGTACACAAAGCTATTCGAAGACCGCATCATCTTCCTTGGTGCTCAGGTTGACGATGTTAGCGCTGATGACATTATGGCTCAACTCCTTGTTCTGGAAAGCCAAGACCCAGACAGAGATATCACCATGTACATCAATTCACCTGGTGGATCTTTCACAGCTCTAACCGCTATTTATGACACCATGCAGTACATCAAGCCTCAGATTCAAACAGTTTGTTTGGGCCAAGCAGCTTCCGCTGCTGCTGTTCTCTTGGCAGGTGGAGCCCCTGGCAAACGTCTAGCTCTTCCTAACTCAACAATCTTGATTCACCAGCCAGCCTCCGGTGGTGGCGGTCGTGGTCAGGCCTCTGACATCGAGATTCAGGCAGCTGAGATCATGCGTATGCGTGTTTGGCTAGAAGAAACCATTGCTAAACACTCAAACAAGTCTGTTGAAGAAGTAAGCAAGGACATTGAGCGAGACAAGATTCTAACTGCAGCTGGAGCTCTCGAGTATGGACTAATCGACCAGGTTCTTACCTCAAGAAAGTCCTAGTAAGTCTTTTCTGCGAATTGACTGATAACGGGGCTTGTTGCCCTGTGAGAAACACCTCTCTGGTAGCCTTTACCTAAGTTTTGTGCGAAACGGTAACTCTTTACTTGGAGGTTCGTTTGCGCATTCATCTGCGTTTGATCACAGTTGCAGCATTGTGTGTTGGTTTCTTAGGAATCACATCAGTTACCAATGCGGCAACTGTCAAATCCTCAATTTCCAAAGTCAAGAGCATATCTGCGGTTGGATCTGACAAAGCGGTTACCCTCAAATGGGCCAAGCTGGCAAGCTCTACCAAATTCAGAATCAGCGGTTATCAAATCACAGCAACCAAGGGTTCTTGGAAATCTGTAAAGACCGTTTCAGCCTCAGCTACCTCACATAAGTTCACTGGACTAACTAATAACTCCAGCTATAGGTTCTTGGTCTCAGCAATAAGCGGAAAATTTGTTTCCCCTGCGTCATCAGTAACAGCTACACCTAAGGCCTCGACCAAAGCTAACTCCCTATCATTCGGCCAGCCGACAGATATGTATCTAAGCGATGATGATCAAGTTCTTTACGCCATTTCATCGAGTGCAAACGTTGTAGTGACTTCGCTTACCCCTGCGACCTGCTCAATCATTGACATGAAGGTTCACCCAATCGCTCTTGGCGATTGTGTGCTTAGGGCAACATCGCCGGCTGGGGGAGGATTCCTTGCTGCAACCCCAATAGATCGTCTTATAACGATCGCTAATCCGATACCGCAAGTTGAGAAAAAACTACTCTGGGCTGATGAGTTTAATGGTTCCGCTGGAACTCAACCTGATTCATCAAAGTGGACTGCCGATACAACCGACGGTTGTGGCCCTCCTTACAACAACTGTGGCTGGGGTAACAGCGAACGTCAGTACTACTTAGCTTCTAAGAATGCTCACGATGGCTCAGCTCAGGGTAACTTAAACATCTCTGCCACAAGACAAACCAGTAGCACAAACTACAACTGCTATTTCGGTAAGTGTGAGTGGTTGAGCGGAAAGATCACCACCTATAACAAGGTGGGCTTTACCTACGGTTATCTCGAGTCAAGAATCAAGCTCTCACCTGGAACAGGTGCTTGGCCTGCATTCTGGATGCTTGGCAATAACATCGCAACTGTGCCATGGCCTGCCTGTGGAGAGTTAGACATCATGGAGTTCAAAGGTCATTCACCCCAGATTACTTATGGAACAGTGCACTATAGAAACAGCGGTGGCAGCCACAGCTATAAGGGTGCAACTAAGAACGTTGGGGTTGATCTGACTCAGGACTACCACCGTTACGGCATGATGTGGAAACCGGATGAGATTTCCTTCTACATTGATGACGCTCTTGTCTACACAATCCAGAAATCTGAGACCGATTTGGCTAACTGGCCATTTGGTAAGAATGCTCAAGGAGCAGATCCAAGTTTCTACATAATTTTCAACTTAGCGATGGGTGGTCACTTCGGTGGAGCAATTGACCCGACGCTAAATTCAAGTGCATTAAATGTTGACTGGGTGCGCTACTACTCAGTTGATGGTCTAGGAAAAGTAAACCCACGATAAAAAGCTTGTGCGAGCAAAACCAATAACAACGAAAGGCAATAAATGAAAACGAATATGAGAAGAACACTCGTCGGTGCCGCTACCGCTGTGGCTTTGCTCGGAACTATAGCCATCCAACCAGCCCATGCTTACACAGCGCCTGTAGCTGGCTCTACCGTAATGAGAATGACATCACCGCTACCGGGAGCAACTAACAGCTACAACATGACTCCAGATGCCAAGGGAAACTGGGACCAGTACTACGGTAAGGGTCTAAACGCTCGTGTTATGTACGCCGATGTCAGAAGTGAAATTACTTTGGAATTCAAGTACTCAAACGCTGCAGGTGCTCCTTTGACTAGCAGAACTGTTTACCTAATTGTGAACAAGAAGTTCTCATGTTCAAAGACAACATTCTCAACTACCAACAGCACCAACTACCCAGGTAGCAACCGTCCTAACTCAAGTTCAATTGTTCGCGACTGGTGTGGCGATCAGCCTCAGATGGGTGCTGGTGAAACCGCACTTATTGCTACAACTGATGCTTTTGGTAAGGCTAGATTCAACCTGAAGAACTACAACATCACAGGTGAAATGTTCCCGTCAGCACTAAACAAGTTGAACAAATACTCAAAGGGAATCCCTTGTGGCGATGACTCAATGTGTCTTCAAACCACAATTGCTCCAAGCCTTTACGCTCACCCAACTGAAGCTCAGGAACGTGGCGAAGACAAGGACTTAATCTTCTTAGCTTTTGTGAACCCTAAGGTAAGTGCCACTGTCAAGACTCAGAAGGTCAAGGCTGGAACCACAAAGACTCTTACATACAAGCTAACTAACCTAAGTGGCTTGCCAGTTTCTGGAACCACAGTGACATTTGAGTCATTCGGTGAAGGAAGCGACCTTGAAGAATGGTCTGAAGTTTCAAATGCTAAGGGTGAGGTAACCATCAAGGTGACTGCACCTAAGGGGACTTTGGGTCTTCAAGTAGTTAGAGCCAAGGTCTACGGTGCACCTATGGGCACCGACTCAAAGGTCTACTGGATCAAGTAGTACACAGCTCTAGAAAAGGGCCAGTCGAAGCATTAGCTGCTTTGGTTGGCCCTTTTTTGCAACCCGCTTGCCTAACCAGTTATGTCATTCGGGCTATGTAGGCTTTATCCATGACTCGACTTAGTGAATCAGGAGACATGCTTAAGTGCAACTTCTGTTCTAAAACTCAGAAGCAAGTGCTAAAGCTTATTGCTGGCCCTGGCGTATACATCTGTAACGAGTGCATTGATCTATGTAATGAGATCATCGAAGAGGAAATGGGCAAAGCCCCTAAACAAGTTGATGACTTTGAATTACCTCGTCCAAAGGAAATCTATGGATTCCTAGATGAATACGTAATCGGTCAGACCCAAGCCAAGAAGGCTCTTTCTGTAGCTGTTTACAACCACTACAAGAGAATTCGTGCTGCAGGAACTCTTACCAACTCAGGTAAGGCCCACGATTCAATCGAGATTGCTAAGTCAAACATTCTTATGATTGGTCCAACCGGTTGCGGTAAGACCTATCTTGCACAGACCCTAGCTAAGCGTCTAAACGTTCCATTTGCTGTGGCGGATGCAACATCACTTACTGAAGCAGGTTACGTGGGTGAAGATGTTGAAAACATCTTGCTAAAGCTTCTTCAAGCAGCTGATGGCGATGTGAAGCGTGCAGAGCACGGCATTATCTACATAGATGAAATCGATAAGATTTCCCGCAAAGCAGAGAACCCTTCAATCACTAGAGATGTTTCGGGTGAAGGTGTTCAACAAGCCTTGCTCAAGATCCTTGAAGGAACTATTGCATCTATTCCTCCTCAGGGTGGACGCAAGCACCCTCAGCAGGAGTTCATTTCTCTTGATACAACCAACATCCTCTTTATTGTTGCTGGTGCCTTTGCTGGCCTTGAAGCTATCGTGCAGGCACGTGTGGGCAAAAAGGGTATTGGCTTTGGTGCTGATATCAGGAACAAAGATGAAGAAACAGATATCTTTACTCAGGTCCAGCCAGAAGATCTTCGTAAGTTTGGTTTGATTCCAGAGTTTATTGGTCGACTTCCAGTCCTAGCTGCCGTCACACCGCTTGATAAACCAGCATTGATTCAGATTTTGTCTGAACCTAAAAATGCTTTGGTCAAGCAGTATCAGAGAATGTTTGAGATTGATGGCTTTGAGCTTGAGTTTGACCAAGATGCGCTTGAGGCAATCGCTGAAGAAGCTATCAAGCGTGAGACTGGAGCCAGAGGTCTGCGTTCAATTCTTGAAGAGACTCTTGGTCAAATAATGTTTGAGATTCCAGGTTCTACAGCTCAAGGCCTAGTGCGAATCACCAAAGGTGTGGTTGCTGGAACCGAGCAAACTGTTGTTACTCCGATAAAGGCTGCAAGACAAGAAAAGTCGGCCTAATAATTGGCATCAAAAGCCGCTGATCTCAAAGCTCCAATTATTGCTGGCACAGTTGCAAGCATCACCGGTACCGCGGCCACCA
>CANKLZ010000049.1 GCA_947483795.1 Micrococcales bacterium
GCTTATAGCCGTAAGTATCGGTGTATTCCTACTCAATGAGGCAATGAATGCCCCCTGGCCAGTAATGCTTGGATTTATAGCCAGTGGGGCTATCAGCGTGGCTGGCGTTTTGTTACTTTCTAAGTTCCACCCAGCCGTAATCAAAGAGTCTCAAAAGGCTTTGGGCTAAACTACCAGTAGGCCATTTGGGCCTCAATTTTCAAACAAAACAAGACAGGTTTTATAGCTTGGCTCAATCAACCAGACATCCAGGTCACCCGCTACGGGTGCTCATAACCTCAGACACCTTCCCACCGGACATCAACGGAGCATCTCGTTTCACCGAGAGATTAGCAGGTGGACTAGTTCGTAACGGTAATGATGTTCACGTCATCGCGCCTTCTTTCAATAAGACTTGGGGAACATCTACCGAGGTTATCGATTCAGTTCCAATGACTGTGCACAGAATTAGAAGCTACAAAGTTCCATTTCACAAGACTCTCAGGTATGTGAGCCCTTTCACATTGAGAAAGAAAGTGGATCTGATTCTTGATGGCTTTGAGCCAGATGCTATTCACTCTCAGTCGCACTTGATTCTTGGTCGAATCTGTATGAGAAGCGGTACAGAGCGAAACATCCGCCTGGTTGCAACCAACCACATCATGCCGGAGAACATTCTGCGTTATCTACCACTGCCTAAATTCTTGGAAGAGCAGTTCAAGACCAGACTTTGGAAAGATGCGGGCAAGGTTCTAGCAAATTTCGATCATGTGACAACACCAACCCGAAGAGCAGCAGAACTGCTTCAAGCCGCAGCTGGGATGGACAATGTCTTGGCCATCTCTTGCGGCATCGACGCTACCAATTTCACCAACGCGACACCTACCACTAATAAGCCTTTCAGGATTTTATTTCTAGGTCGATTGGACTGGGAGAAGCACATTCACAACCTGCTCAAGGCTGTCGCTCAACTGCCAAAAGACATCGATACCTATGTCGAAATCGCTGGTGACGGAAACCAAAGGAAGTATCTAGGGGAGCTAGCTCTAGATTTAGGGATTGCTGAGCGAGTTAAGTTCCTTGGACACATCAGTGAAGAAGAGCTTCCACTTGCCTATGAGCGTGCAACTGTCTTTGCTATGCCATCTATTGCGGAGTTGCAGTCGATAGCAACTATGGAGGCTATGGCCTCTGGCAGACCGGTAATCGCTGCTAATGCCATGGCTCTGCCGCACCTTGTCCACCACGGTGATAACGGGTATCTCTTTGAACCAGACGATGTGGATGATTTTACTCAGTGTCTCCTAAAGCTAGCAACCGCTGACCAAGAAGAGCTGAATAGGTTATCTGAGAACTCAATTCACCTAATTCAGTCACACGATATCAAGAAGACTTTGGCCATCTTTGAAGGTCTTTACCGTGGTGATCAGGATGCCAGACGCGAAAGTGATGACAACCTAGCCGATTACAACGACCCTATTGGTCGTCTAAGCGAAGCGGTTAGTCGGGCACAACTGCGTATGAGAAGGCAAGCACTGGTTGCCCTAGGCAAGATCAATGATTTGGGTGACGATCTCAAGGATGGCTTCGATGAGCTCAAAGCGGATGTGGTCAGACAGGCCAAGAAGGTCGATAAGCAGGTTCGCAAAGGTGTGAAGAAGACCGTTGATAAAGCCAAGAACAGATTAAAGCGAACAGACGAATAGACTATGGAAAGGTTGGGGGAGTTAGCTCAGCCGGTTAGAGCAGCGGACTCATAATCCGTCGGTCGCGGGTTCAAGTCCCGCACTCCCCACCAGTAGTCGCTTTTAGCAACTCTTGATTCCAGATTCTAGGTGTATGTAATCGTTATCATAATGCGACCGGAAATCTCCAAAAGTTATCACCCCAAGTCAGTCCTTGGTGTTATTTTGTATTTAATCTGTTTGCCATTGGCTGCGGAGAAACCAAAACTAACCGGAGGCATTGAAAAATGAATCGTCAAATCAAGCGTGCTTTAGGCACTGCGGCAGCACTATCAATAGGTCTTGCTGGTCTAGTAGGAGTCGCGGCTCCTGCACAGGCAGCAGCAACCACAACATTCAAGATCCACCTTAACGTCCCTAAAGAAGTAGCTCAGGACTGGAACATCTGGTACTGGAACACCGGTAGCGGTGACGTTGGTCCTGTAAACAACACAATCGGTGAGTCTACCGTTGCTGGTGTAACAAAGGACTGGACTCCTAACTTCGTAGGCGAAGATGCTTATGGATCATTCGCTGAGTTCACCCTTCCAGTGTCTCTAACCGCTCTAAACAACGTTTTGCGTACAACAGAGTCATGGGATGGCCAGGCTGAAACTCTTGCAGTTGTAGATGACCCAAGCACCCCAGACACAGACGAAACTGTTGCTGCTAAGCCAGCAATTCCAGCAGCTGACAAGCCTTTCGGTGGAGACAACATCTTCCCTGCAGGCGAGTCATGGTGGAACGTTCACACAGGCAAGCGTGAATACCCAGCAGTTGTCAAGTACAAGGTTCACGCGAACATGTCTCTAAGCACAGCGCACGCCCAGGGTTGGAACATCTACACTTGGGGACCTGAAGCGTCAAAGAACCTGGTTGACTACGTAGTTTCAACCACAAAGGTTGTAACTACAAAGGTAAAGGTCAAGGGCAAGTGGACAACAGTAAAGAAGAATGTTGTTACCAAGACTTACCCATACAAGGGTAAGGTTGCTGCGGACGCAAAGGGCTGGCCATTTGTTGGTGAAGACAAGTACGGTGCGTATGCAATCGTTGAGAAAATGGGAGTCTACTCTGGTGAAATGGGAGTCATTCTTCGTAGATCAACTCCTACAAACACTTGGGCCAAGCAGTCTCAGAACTACCAGTGGGGTGAAGGCCGATCAAACGGACTTCCAAAGGTTGGATCAGATCTGTACATCAGCATCGGTTCTAACGAAGCTGCTTACTCTGTGCCTACATTCGTAGGACGCTACGGAGCTACAGCAACATACGCAAATGGAAACATCACCGTTACACCTGTTCGTCCGGCACACCCAACTATGAAGGGTATGTTCCCTACAAAGATCGTTGTGACTGCAAAGAAGGGTGCGACTACCAAGACTTGCACCATTGCGAGCACAGCCACTGCTACAGATGTTGCTGCTTCCCAATGGGACCTAGCTTCAAGCTGTGACATGGCCGTAACTGCTCCTGCTGCTGGTGAAGATGCTCAAACTTGGGACATCTTCGTTCAGGCAGAGTCAGTAGTCGGCAAGGGTCCAGGCGCGACTGACAAGGCAAACGCGAAAGTAACAATCCAGCCGTAATTGGCAGGAACAGATTAGTGAGCTGGGCCCTAAGAAATTAGGGCCCAGTTTTCTGTTAACCAGGTAAGAAAATGGAAACGATTACATAACGACTCCGTTTACCTTGGGACTCAAGTCAGAGAGCCAAATTAGGCTAGTAGCAAGCTATAGAAAGGCTCCCAGTTGTCTAAAATCTCCACCCTTGCCAAAAAGACTTTACTTCCATTACTTCTAGCATTTGCTCTAGTTGCACCAGTTCCAGCTATCTACTCGAGCGCAAGCGCAGCAGGGGCATGCCCAACAGCTAAGTGTGCAAATTTGATCGTGCACTACAAGAGAACCAGCAACCCAACTAACTATGGGGATTGGGGTTTGTGGTTATGGGCATTCAAGGGTTCAGGGCTACCAGAAACTCAGGTAACGCCTTTCTCATCAAACGTTTTGGACAACAAGGGATACGCTCTTATAAACACTCAGGTCCCAATTAGTGACGGTGTAACCCAGCTTGGTCTGATTCCAAGACTAAAGTCAGGATGGACTAAAGATGTTGACTTGGACCGCATGGTAAATCTAGACGAGAACAATTTCGCTGAAATTTGGATTCAGCAAAATGATGGATACATCTACACAAATGACTCTTTCATCATTCCGCCGGAGATCTGGGGAGCATCAATCGAGTCACTTAGAACCATCAAGGTAACTCTTAGCAAGGCGAACGGCACTGCAGGCCCAGGCTTCTCTCTAACTGGAGAAGGTGCCCCTGCAATTGTTTCAGCAGAAAAGATTAAAGATCTAAACTCAGGTCAGACTGCAAGCAATAAGCAGTGGTTGATCACAACAGCGGCTGACATTCCTCTAGGTGCAACTTTGAGAGTCACGCACACAGATCCAGACCCAACTAGAGTTTTCGGATCAAGACAGCTAGTGGCAGCTGGTGTTTTCACAAGCCCAGCCTTCCTTGATGCTTACACCTACACAGGCGATGACCTAGGTGCAACTTACACTTCTTCCAAAACTGACTTCAGAGTTTGGGCACCTACAGCAAGCGCTGTGTCACTAGTTACTTACGCAAGTGCAACTACGCCTAAGGCCGAGGGAACTGTAACACCAATGACTTCAAGTACGAAGGGTACTTGGACTGCTTCGCTTACCGGAGATAAGCACGGACAGGTATACATGTACCGTGTAACAGTTGGTGGCAACACCGACGATGCCGTAGACCCATACGCTCGTTCGGTAACAATCAATGGTGACCGCGGTGTTGTCATAGATCTTTCAAAAACAAATCCTGTTGGATGGACAACTCATAAGAAACCTGCCTTCTCAGGCAAGGCGTCTGACTCTGTTATGTACGAGCTTCACGTTCGAGATGCATCTATAGATGCAAACAGTGGAGTTAAAGCTGCGGATCGCGGAAAATTCTTAGGTCTTGCTCAACTTGGAACAAGTATTGGCTCTGGAAAGAGCAAGATGAGCACAGGTTTGAGTTTCTTCAAAGAGATGGGTGTAACCCACGTTCAGCTTCTTCCAATGTATGACTATGCATCTGGAGGCAACGAAGCCAGCCCAATCTTTAACTGGGGCTATGACCCAGAGCACTTCAACGTGCCTGAAGGTCAGTACTCAAGCGATCCAACTAACCCGGTCGCAAGAATCAAAGAGCTAAAGACAGCTATTCAGGCCTTCCACAATAACGGCATGAGAGTGACTATGGACGTGGTTTATGGTCACGTTGCTAGCGCTACAGAATTTAGCCAGAGCATAATCGTTCCTGGTTACTGGTTTAGAAAAGATGCCAATGGAAATCTAACGAACAGATCCGGTTGTGGTAACGACACTGCTACTGAGCGTCCGATGGTTCGCAAGTTCATAGTTGATTCATTCAAGTACTGGACTAAAGAGTACAAACTTGACGGTTACAGACTTGACCAGATGGGTCTATGGGATGTTCAAACTGTAAATGATTCTGCTAACGCAATTCGAGCAATTGAGCCTAAAGCGACAATAATTGGTGAGGCTTGGAGCATGGGTGGCGACAGTGGTTTGCCGCAGGGCAACCAATCTCAACTACTAAACATGCCAGGCGTTGGAGCATTCAACGATGGAATTCGTAATGGAGTTAAGGGAAGCCCAGACGGAACCGCCGACGGTGGATTCGTGAATGGAAACCCAGGCGCTATTAATGCAGTGAAGTCGGGCATTATCGGTAACACCAGTGCCAACAAGATTACTGTTCCTTGGTTGACTTTAGAGTCAGGTCAGTCTGTCAACTACGCAGAGGCACACGACAACATGACATTGTTTGACAAGCTTTGGGCGGTTAACAACGGTCAATCACTTACTGCAGTAGCGAAACAGCAGCGTCAAATCGGTTCTCTTATTTTGCTAGCTCAAGGAACTGCTTTCATTCAAGCAGGTCAAGAATTCCTTCGCAGCAAGGATGGCGATCACAACAGCTACCGTTCTTCAGATGCCGTGAACAGTTTGAAGTGGCCTGAGAGAGTTAAGCACAAGGTTTCGGTTGATTACCACAAGGGACTAATCGCCATTCGCAAAGCTCATCCAGCTTTCAGAATGGGAACCCCAAGTGCAATCTCTGCAAATCTAAAGTTCCTAGCTGCTCCTGATGACGTATTGGCTTACTCATTAAACGGCAAGGCTGTGAATGACACTTGGGGTACCGTAGTGTTCATTTCTAACCCTTACGGAACTGCGAAGAAAGTAAATCTACCTGCAACTGGTGACTGGAAAGTCGTTGTTTCAGGAGACAAAGCTGGTCTTGCCACTTTGTCAACATTAAAGAAGTCAAAGGTAGCAACAGTAGCTGCCAACAGCACTTTGGTTCTTTGGAAGTAAATTTCTGATGTTCTTCCAACTGGGAGAGCAACGGTGTAACAACAAGAAGAAAGATAAAGGAAATGAAGAAAACAACTAGAAAAGTAGTTGGTTTGTTTACTGCTCTAACTATCGTTGGGGCTGGAATAACCATCGCAACACCAGCATCTGCAGCATCAGAGTTGGTTATCTGGGCAGACAAGGGAACACTAGACACAATCAAGCTTCGTGTTGCCGCCTGGGACACAGCTAACGCTGAGTACACCGCAAAGTTAGTTGAAAAAGACTTTGGAACTGTGCGTGAGATTCTAAAGACCGCTGTTCCTGGTGGAACTGGACCAGACATTTTGGCTGGTGCAGCTCACGACTGGATCGGAAACCTAGCTGCAGCTAACGTGCTGACACCAATTGATGCGTACCTACCGGCAAACTTTAAGGATGACTTTGTTCCTGGTGCGTTACAGGCGATGAAGTACAACGGTAAGTACTACGGAACACCTGGTTGGACAGAGAACATCGCTATCCTTCGTAACGTGAAGAAGGCTCCTAAGCCATTGAAGTCTGTCAATGACATCAAAGACGGCGAACTGGGAATCAACTACGACGCAACCAATTCAGATCCTTATCACATGTACCCATTCCAGAGCATGTTCAACGCTCCTGTCTTCAAGCAAGAC
>CANKLZ010000050.1 GCA_947483795.1 Micrococcales bacterium
GCAAGCGGAGTGTTGTCTGCTGCGTTAGTTACAAGGTAAGTAAGTGTCTGTGTTGATCCAACTTGAACCTGCTTGGTGCGTACGTTGATTCCAACGCGGTACCAAGGGTTAGCAACGGAGAAGAATGCAGCATCAGCTGGACGGTTGAATGAGTTTGTGTCATCCATTCCAACTAGACGTACGTTTGCATTTCCAGTGAATGGCTCTGGTGTTACACCACCGCCAGTTCCAAGAGCTGCACCAGTTGCGCCTAGGAATGCAATGTCATCTGCATACCAAGGGTTGGCTGTCTTTGCTCCGCCGAAGTCAAAGAATATTGAAGCGGTGTCGTAGACAACACCTGGATCGAAGCCAGCGAAGTCAAAGCTGTAGGTCTTCCAACCCTCAACGCTTGTAACATCTACTTCTTTGTTCGCTTTGCTCACAAAGTTCTCAACCTTTAGCTTGATGGTCTTGCCAGCAACAGGTGAGTAGATGTTTGCAGTGACTACTGACTTACCGGTCGCTAGCAGAGAGCTGCTTCCTGATAGGAAAGTTGTACCTGCCCATGATTCACCAGCGGTAGAAATCTTCAATGCAGAAGTTGAACCAACTGACCCGTTTGCAGGGGCGTCGGTTGCGATGCTTGAAGAGTTTCCTCCGAAGTTTACAAGTGCATAACCTGATGCATCTGAGCTCTCGAAGTTAACAAGAACTGGAATAACGGCAACAGGAAGGGATGCTCCAGTTGCGCCGTTGAAAGTTACATCATCGAAGTACCAAGGGTTTGAAGCCTTTGTGCCAGCGAAGTCAAAGAAGATTGAAGCGGTGTTGTAAACAACGTTGGTGTCGAATCCAGTGAAGTCGAAGCTGTAGGTCTTCCAACCTTCAACGCTAGTTACGTCTACTTCCTTGTTTGCTTTGCTTACGCCGTTTTCAAGCTTGAACTTGATTGTCTTACCAGCAGCAGGAGAGTAAATGTTTGCCTTTACTAAAGTCTTACCTGCAGATAGAAGGTTTACAGCTGCGCCTGCGCTAAGGAAAGTTGTACCTGCCCATGGCTCACCAGCTGTAACAACCTTTACTGCGTTGGTTGAGTTACCTGATCCACCGGTCGGTGCATCGGTTACCTTGCTTGATACAGCTCCACCGAAGTCAACAAGTGCGTAACCTGAAGTGTCGTTTGCTTCGAAGTTAACCAAAGTTGCAGGAGTTGTGATCTCTACTGCAGTGTCTGTAGTTGCACCAGCGAATGAAATGTTGTCTACATACCAAGTGGTTAGAGGCTTGTTGTCAGCGTTCCATACCATGTTGCAACCGACTCCGAAGAAGTCAGGCATCATAACTAGAACGTTGTACTTCGCATTTGCGTTGAAGTCAGAAGAGTAATCGAAAGTTAGTGTCTGCCAACCAGGTTGAACAGATAGCTTCTTTTCAATACCCACTCCAGGGCCTTCAAGCTTCAATACGAAACAACGAGCTTCAGAGTCCGGTGAGTAGACAGAGATTGAACCAGTCTTGTCTGTTGCGGAAATAAAACTGAACTTGGCAGGCATGACTAGCTTTGTACCAGCCCAAGCCTTTACCTTGGTCTCGACCTTTAGCGCGTTACCAGAAGTGAAACCCACTCCGGCAGGCTGGTCAGAAACCACAGTTCCTACACCACCATCAAAGTCAGTGCCAGTGTAAGTGGCCATTGACTCGAAGTTTTCTGTGTAAGGAGTTGCGTCAGCTTGTGCAGCGGTTGCTGACAGACCAACTATTGATGCGCTAATCATTAGCAATGATGCTAAGTAAGCGATCGATTTAGATATTTTCAGGTTCATCCCTGTACCTTTCAGTTGTTAGATCCAATGTCGAAGCATGTTGCCGCGACGAAGGTATGACTGGCCATAGGTATGGCTTGTTTAGACTTTATTCCTGAAACCGCTTACGAGAAACCGCTTTCAACGAGTCTTTACAAATTCGTTATCAAAGGATGAAAAAGAGTAGATATAAGGGAACACTGGGGCCTTTCACCCCATTTGCCACTTATTTACTTGGACTCGAGCCGATAACGGCTTAGGGTCATAGATTGCCTGTAAATGCTGGCAAATCCAGCTCTTTTGAGTTGATTTAGCGGATTTCTTTGGCTTAGAGGCTTGGATCTGGAATCATGACGTACTTGGTCTCCAAGTACTCATGAATACCCTCAAGTCCACCCTCGCGGCCCAAACCTGACTGCTTCACTCCACCAAATGGAGCAGCGGCATTACTAACAAGTCCCGTGTTGAGTCCAGTCATACCGGTGTCTAGTCTCTCAATGAGACGAAGCCCACGCTTTAGATCTTGGGTGTATGCATACGAAACAAGGCCGTATTCAGTGTCATTAGCTAAGCGGATAGCCTCATCTTCATCCTTGAATCGGACGATAGGAGCTACTGGGCCAAAGATCTCTTCATTCAGGATTGTTGAACCAGGCTTCACATCAGAGAGCACAGTTGGTTCAAAGAAGTAACCCTCGCCTGATTGGGCTTTACCACCGGTGACGATGTTGCCACCTTCAGAAACAGTTGCATCAACAAGTCTCTTTAGGTTTGCTCTTGCCTTCTCATTGATCACAGGACCAATCTTGGTATCAGGGTTCACCCCCCTACCTAATGGCATGGTTTCCATCTTTGCGGCCATCTTGTTAGCGAACTCATCGGCTAATGATTCATGAACAATAAATCTGTTTGCTGCCGTGCAGGCCTGACCGATGTTTCTAAGCTTTGCCAACATTGCACCTTCAACAGCTGCATCTATATCTGCATCTTCAAATACTAAGAACGGAGCATTGCCACCTAGTTCCATAGAGGTTCTAAGAACTTGTTTGGCAGATTGCTCAAGTAGTCGAACACCCACTGATGTTGATCCAGTAAAAGTTATCTTTCTCAATCTTGGGTCAGCGATGATAGGAGCACTAGTTGCAGCAGAAGTGCTGGTCGTGATTATGTTTACTACACCTGCAGGTAATCCTGCTTCTTCCAAAGTCTTAGTTAGAAGCAATGTTGTTAGTGGTGTGAGTTCTGCAGGCTTTACAACCATGGTGCAACCAGCTGCTATCGCTGGTCCAATCTTTCTAGTTGCCATAGCTAACGGAAAGTTCCAAGGAGTAATAGCAAATGCAGGACCCACAGGTCTTTGGGTTACCAACATGCGACCAGTGCCTTCTGGAGAAGATCCATATCTACCTGAGATACGAACTGCTTCTTCTGAGAACCAGCGAAGGAATTCATTGCCGTAGGTAACTTCTCCTCTTGCTTCTGCTATCGGCTTACCCATCTCCAAACTAATAAGCATCGCAAACTCTTCACTTCTTGCTTTCACAAGTTCAAAAGTGCGACGAAGGATTTCTGCTCTCTCACGAGGAGGAGTTTTGGCCCAAGACTCTTGAACATCGGAAGCGGCAGTGAGCGCTGCTAGAGCATCCACTTCGGTTGCATTAGCAATTGTTGCAAGCGTCTTACCGGTTGAAGGGTCTTCAACAGCAATGCTTGTGGCACCGTGGCCATCAACCCACTTACCTGCTATGTATAGCTGGGTTGGAACTTTTGCTAATAGTTCACTCTCGGTGAGCGACATTGCTACCTTCTTCTTTAGTTTGTTTTAGGAGTTGTTTCGGCAGAAAGCTTGTTGCCACATCTGTATATGCCTGTGGCTAAGTTGTCTATGGCTTGCTTAGCTGTGGCATTGACTTCACCAATGGCAGCAATGCTAAAGACTAAATCTGTTCCATCCTTAGCTTTGATAATTCCAGCTAAAGAGTACTCGTGTCTGGTCCAGCCCGTTTTAGCAAAAATCTTTCCAGCCGCATCTAGGTTGTCACCTTTGAACCTGCTGGCAAGAGACCCAGTCTCAGCGGCGATAGGAAGGGCACGTCTAATGACACCTAAATCACTTTCTTCGTTGAGGACTTTTTTTAGAAGTGCATTAATGAATGTTGCCGGCACTCGGTTAGCTTCGTTAGAGCCTGATCCATCAAGCAGAACTAAATCTGTGGTGGCTAGCCCTGCTCGAGTTAGAGCTGCTTTTAGGGCAACATCCAAAGAATCCCTAGAGCCGTCATAGCCAAGTTGTTTTGAGACAAGTCGAGCTAAGAATTCCGCTTCGGTGTTATCACTAACTTTGAGCATGTGCTCAACCCAGCGGCTTATCGGCTGTGATTTAACTGAAGCTATTTCAAGAAGGTTGGTTCCTGCCTTGGCCTTGGTCAAAGTGGCGGCCGAAGCTAATGGCCCAATAGCTTTTCTAAGGGCTACTCCAACTGCATTGACAGGGTCAGTGCTTCTAGGCGAAGTTCCTTGAGTTGGGTTATTTCGATCGCCATCTACCTGAAGTGCGGTAACTAGAGATTGGTAACCAATGGTGCGCTCTGATTCAGGGTTACCTGGATCCCACCCCTCTTCGGCAAAGTAGGTGCTGTCCAAAACGATGTTAGTAATAGGTGTGGATCTTGCCCATTCATTGATTTGAACGGCAAGATCACTTATCTTTGGTGCATCTTTATAAACAGACTGCACTCCGGCTCTTGCTCTAGACAAAGTAGGGTCACCTGCACCAACAATGACTATGTGACCTGGGTTGTCTAGATCGGCATAAACCTTAGTTTGAATTCTGTAGTTAGGTCCTAAAACTTGAAGTGCTGCGGTTGCAGTTAGCAACTTCATCACTGAAGCTGTTTGAGCTGGAGTGTCTCCCTCTATATCAAAGAGCACCTCGTTTGTGGCTGGGTTAATTACTTGAGCATGCAAGCCAACTAGCCTGTCATCAAGCGCAAGTTCAGCTATCGAGCAATCTCTACCTTCAGCCGTTGGTGTAACTGTAGGGGTATCGGTTGGAGTGCTGGTCGGAGTTTGAGTTGCACCATTCTTGGTAGGTGCTGCAAGTGTGAATCCTCCGATGATAAGGATTAACAGCAGTAAGCCAGTTGCTGACCCTATAGCTATTTGCCTAAGGTAATTCAACGGTGAGTTAGGTGATGGCATTTCTACTCCGAACGGCTCTATTCCCCTCAATTTTAGACCTTAACCTGTCGATTAGGCTGGGTTCATGAGTAAGTTAGCAGTTTCAATTGGCGTATTGGCCCTATCCTCAATCTTCTTCATCAGTTCACCAGCCTTGGCTCACAATGAACTAGTTGATCAAACCCCGAGTGGGCAATCGGTTGTTGAAGCAGGTGCAATCGAGATTCGTTTGGAGTACTCGGAAGAACCAATTCAAACTGCCTTTGGTGAGGGAAATCTAATAGCTATTGCCAATGCTGAAACCGGTGAACAAATTGGTCCTGCCTGTGCTCGGGTGGATGGAACCACCTTATATACGACTGTGAACATCCAAGACCCTGGAATGTATAAAGTACTTTGGAGAAATGCTTCAGACGATGGACACATTGCCTCCGGTGAATACTCGATCACTGTTGAGAACAACACTGGCTATGAAACAGATCGAGTTGGTAACCAATGCTTTGATGACAATGGAGTTGAGTTGGAAGCTGGCAGTCAAGAGCCCCTAACCCAAAAGGTAGACCCAATGAATGGGTTTTGGAACGGACTGCTTTTGGGAGTTCCATTCATTATCGGTGGTGGCGTGCTCGGTGCGTACCTCGTAATTCGACGCAGCTCAAAGAGCAAGTCTTAGCCGTTTGGTCTAACCAGCTTGTCGACATCTCCCAAGATTTCCATAAACTCTGCCTCAGTCATAAGACCAAGTCTTAGCACTACTTCTTTAACTGTGCTGTCTTCAGCTAAAGCAGTTTGAGCAACCAGAGTCGCATTTTCATAGCCCAACATTGGCGACAGTGCTGTCACGGTTCCAATAGATCTCTCAACATCAGCCCTAAGTCGATCTGCATTGGCTGTGATACCCTCCACGCATCTATCTGCAAGCGTGTAACAACCCTGACGTAGATAGATGATGCTCATCATTAGTGATCGAGTAATGATTGGTTCAAAAGCATTTAGTTGCAGCTGTCCTGCTTCACAAGCCATCGTGACGGTGACATCATTGCCTATCACTGTGAAAGCAATCTGATTCACAACCTCAGGAATAACTGGGTTGACTTTGCCCGGCATGATGGATGAACCCGCTTGACGAGAAGGTAGGTTGATTTCACCAAATCCTGCACGCGGTCCAGAAGAAAGTAGTCGTAAGTCATTTGCTGTTTTAGAAAGCTTGACCGCTACACGCTTTAGAACTCCTGAAACGAGAACGAAAACACCTACGTCTTGAGTTGCCTCCACCATGTCTTCAGCAACAACAAACTGCCAGCCCGCTAGTTCACTCAAGTGTTTACAAGCTGCTTCTGCATATCCCTTAGGTGCATTCAACTGTGTTCCGATAGCTGTTCCACCTAGGTTGATTTCGCTTAGGTGTGGAATAAGTTCAACAAGTCTTTGCTCATCCTCATGAGTCATTCTGGCGAAGGTTGCAAACTCCTGACCAAGTGTCATAGGAACTGCATCTTGTAACTGAGTGCGACCCATCTTGATTAGGTCTTTAAACTCGATTGCTTTGTCGTTGTATTTAGAGCGAAGATATTCCAGAGCCTTTATCAGTTCTCTGATTTCAAGAATTAAGGCAACCTTAAGTGCGGTTGGATAAACATCGTTAGTTGACTGCGACATGTTCACATCATTCAAAGGATGAATCTTGTCGTAGTCACCTTTTTCAAAGCCAGCTAGTTCTAATGCCCGGTTAGCTATAACTTCATTCGCGTTCATGTTGGTACTGGTACCAGCACCACC
>CANKLZ010000051.1 GCA_947483795.1 Micrococcales bacterium
AGACTCCAGGATCAGATAGACGACTCTTTAGAAGGTAAGCAGCATTTTTAGGCACAGACTTAACATCGTAACCAAATAGTTTAGGTTCAGCTACGTGGGTTAGAAAAACAATTGCCATCTCAGGGTGCAACTTGTTGATCGCTACTGCAAAGTCCAGACCATTAGGTCCTGCACCTAGATCGATATCCAGAATGATTACATCAATATCTTCAGCATCCGTGACTTTTCTTGCCTCACGAGCTGAAGATGCCATATGTACGCTAAAACCATCATTCTTGAGCTTGTCAGAGACAAGAGCCATGATGAACGGCTCATCTTCAACAACAAGTACAGATCTTTGATATTTGGACATTGCCACCCTTTCCTTGCCTTCAAGTTTGCCACCTGACCTACATTAAACACCTTAATTGTTCCTATAAGCGAATAGAGGAATAGGGCACAATAGAGTGGTAGAACATAAGAAACCGGAGCTAATAATGGGCCTTGAAGACCGCAAAGTATGGCGTGGGTTCGCAAGCGATAACTACGCTGGTGTGCACCCAAGCCTTTTTGAACTCATGCAAAGCGTCAACGAGGGCCACGAGATAGCCTACGGAGATGACTTTGTAACAGGCGAGCTCAAGGCCATTTTCAAAGAAAAGTTCGGCCCTGAGGCAGAGGTCTTCCCAGTCTTCAATGGCACAGGAGCAAACGTTATTGCTCTATCCTCAGCACTCAAGCGCTGGGAGGCTGTGATCTGTGCAGAGACAGCCCACATCAATAGCGATGAAGGCGGTGCCCCGGAGAAGATGGGCGGCATCAAGCTCTGGACTATTCCAACTCCTGATGGCAAACTCACCCCGGAACTAGTAAAACCGCACCTATTCGATATTGGTTCTGTGCACAGAGCTCAGATTGCTGTGATTAGCATCACCCAAACCACAGAACTAGGAACTTTGTATTCAATTCCTGAGATCAAAGCACTGGCTAACTTTGCTCACGAAAACAACCTATTGCTGCACATGGATGGGGCAAGACTTTCTAATGCAGCTGCAGCACTAAATGCATCTTTCAAAGAATTCACTACCGATGCTGGAGTGGACCTAGTAAGTTTTGGTGGCACCAAGATTGGTGCACTTGCTGCTGAAGCAGTTGTTGTTCTAAACTCCAAAACTTTAGCCGAGAGTATTCCTTTCCTTAGAAAAACCTCAATGCAGTTACCGAGCAAGATGCGTTTTGTGAGCGTTCAACTAATCGGGCTACTAAAAGATGACCTAGCTATCAACAGCGCTAAGCACGCTAACGCCATGGCTAAAGCCCTTGATGCTGGAGTAAGAGAATTAGCTGCTAAATCTAATGGCAGAGTAAGTGTGCCAAACCCAACCCAAGCCAACGCAGTTTTCCCTATCCTGCCGATGGAACTGATTGAAGAAATTCAAAAAGAATACTGGTTCTATATCTGGGATTACAGCAAGAGCCAGGTTCGCTGGATGTGTGCCTGGGACACTAGGCAAGAGGATGTTGACGGCTTACTCAAGGTTCTAGCTAAAGCCCTTGGGGTTTAGACTAGAGAGTATGCAACCAAACAAAATCGCGATTACCGCTGCCCCGATTGCCCCTGTTCTAGCAGAACGCTGGAGCCCAAGATCTTTCAACAGAGAATATCTTCTAAGCCAAGATGAAGCGCTTTCAATCCTTGAAGCAGGACGCTGGGCACCTTCAGCTAACAACCTGCAGCCATGGAGATTTGCATTTGTTAGCCGTAACGATGAATTACACAAAGAACTATGTGAAAAAGGTCTTACTGGATTTAACCAGTCATGGGCTCCTGATGCCTCAGCACTTATTGTTATTGCAGTTCAGAAGAGCTTGCCTGATGGTAAAGAAATAACTGGCCGTAAATACGATGCTGGACTAGCTGCAGCTTCAATGGTTGTTCAGGCCCAAGAGATTGGTTTGCACACTCACCACATTGGTGGAATTGTTCACTCTGAAGTGCACTCACTTCTAAAGCTTGATGATAACCACGAAGTGCTAGTGATCATCGCCGTTGGCAAGGTAGCACCAGCAGAACAGCTAGAAGGCCCAGCTTACGAACGTGAAGTAGCACCTCGAGTTCGTCTGAGCTTAGACGAAGTTATGTTGTACGGAAAGCCGTAATTGCAAGTTCATATCTATACATCAATCAGTAACGAAATAGCTGGTTGGTTTCCAAGCCTAGGAGCAAACCTCTTTTACCTTGCTGTCTGGGGTTTGGTCTTTGCAGGAACCGGCTTACTAATTGGCGCATTCATTCCTTTCATCACCGGAGACTCTCTAGTCTTCGCTGCTGGTCTAATTGCAGCAGCGCACGCTAGCGAAGTAAACATTGTTGTGATGGCGACCGGTGTCGGGATTGCAGCCTGGTTAGGCGATCAGGTTGGTTTCACTCTAGGTAGACACTACGGAAGACCTTACCTAGATAAAAGAAAAGGCAAATGGATCAGAGCTGGAATTGAAAAGAGCGAAACTCTTTTCAATGCCTGGGGCTGGTGGGCTGTTGTGATTGCAAGGTTCATGCCTTGGGCAAGAGTGTTTGTTCCAGTAGTTGCTGGCATTGCCAAGATGAACTACTACAAATTCTTTAGTGCAAACCTTGTTGGTGCTCTAGCTTGGGGAACTGGACTGACCCTTGCTGGCTATTACTCAGCCACTATTCCAATTGTGAAGAACGCTTCTTACCTAATTGCAGGAATCTTTATTACCGCAAGCTTGATTGCCGGATTGAGAATCTGGCTACTGAACAGAAGAACCAGCTAAACCAAACTGAGCAAACTCGGGAGATTTCTCCCTAGCAATAAAGTCAAGTTCTTGAGCTGCCCAAGAGTCAAAGTATTTATCGAAGATGTGGCCATCTCTTTCTAACCAGCGCTGTTTTCTAACTTCAACTGAAACATCTAGCCAAACAGTCAGGTGAGCCACAGTGCTTGTGTATCTATTTAGAGATCCGCAGCCCTCAATTATTAGAGGCGTTCCACCAGAGAACTCACGCCAACGTTCTCTTGATTCAAGCTCCCAGTTGTATTCCTGCCAGGAGGATGTGCCATTGGCTAACAAAGGCCCTAGAACAAATCTCTGCAAATAGTCCGCACCTTGAGCCAAACCAGTCCAGCCTTCGTAGAGATCATCCATGTGAATGACTCTCGGCATTGATTCACCAGATCTAAAAAGTTCATTCTGCAAATCAAGAGCCAAAGTAGATTTACCTGATCCAGCTCGACCATCAATGACAATAATTGGCATTGCAATTCCACGGTCTAACAGCTTGAAGGTCTCATCGGTTAGACGAGCTATCAGCTCGTCGTAGTCAAGAGATTCAGGCATGTTGCAAGCCTACTTTTTATATGCCTTCAATCAGAACATCTGGGTGCTTATCAAAACGGTAGCCAACCCCACGAATAGTTCGAACAATATCCTCGTGACCTACTAGTCCCGCACGAAGTCTTCTGATGTGAACGTCTATGGTTCTACCGTTGACTTCTGGGCCACCTGCGCAATCCCAAAGAGTGCTTATTAATTCATCTCTGGAAATTGTGATTCCTTGGTGTTCAACAAGGTATTCCAACAAGCAGAACTCTTTACCGGTTAGTTCAGCCTTCAAACCATCAATAAATACTTTTCTACGCTGAAGATCAATAACAACACCTTTAGCAGCGTTTTCTGAATCTTTCTCTTGTAAGCGCTCTAGAGCTCTAGGGTCAGATAAAGCAGCTCTAACAATATCAACGTGTCTGCCGCCAGATCCAGCCTTAGCCAAGGCAACAGAGGCAAAAGTCTCTGCTGAAAGCCCAGGAGCTATTTCTTCAAGTGTGTTTCTAAGAGCTGCCACAATAGCGCTCAGAGATGTGCCATTGGCTTTAGCTGTTGCCTCATCAATGCCTACGTATAGTGCGAAGCCACGGGCTTCTGTTTCTGTTTGGGTCTTTCTTACAAATGGGTTTACTGCGATGCTCATTTTCTAATCCTTTGATTGTGTATGCGGGAGGGTATGCCTAATTAGGACTTGGGCTGGGGTGTTGGTGTCGTAACTCGTTTGGAAGCGGGCTTAGCCGGCTGTGAGAGTTAGCGACACATTCGCATACACATAACAACGCTCATCATGACAGGGCGAACGCAGGTCGCCTCCGGCATGGTGTTTGAAATAGCGGTGTTAGTCATGTCATAAACTTTAGGTCTATATGTAAGTTTCGTCAAGTTACGAAACACCAAGGCGGCCAAATTGAGGAAACCCCTCTTAGCACTTGCTCTAGCGGGATACCTTGTCCTACTAACTGCAACATCACTCTGGCCTAAGCCAGTTGATGGCCAAGGTCTATTAGCCATCATTACAAGTGATCTTCTAAGGTTTGCTAGCACTATCTCCTGGCTCAACTGGATTCAATACAACCAGCTAGAAGCCATAGCCAATGTGTTGCTATATATTCCACTAGGTATCTTCTTAGTATTACTTTTGCCTAAGGCAAGACTCTGGGCTCTTTGCTTACTACCAATACTGGTATCACTAGCAGCAGAAGGATCTCAGAGACTGTTCCTGCCAGATCGGTATGCCACACTCAACGATGTGTTCTTTAATGCTTTAGGGGGAGTGCTGGGAGTATTTATCGCAGCGAGCATTCGCCGGATGAAGAAGAGCTCAAAGTAGGAGCATTTAGCATCACAGGACCCGTAAGAACCTGCTTAGCGGTGACTTTCTCCAAGTTATCGTCATTGATTGGCTCAACTAGATCCACAACTATCTTCTTGGTTGTGCCAGCTAGCATCTGAAGGTCGAATATCCACAGTGGCCTGTTTCTATCCATGCCATTGATGACAAACTCTTCAACTCCATCAACGGTAACTGACTCTGCTTCAGAACCAACTGGACCATAGATGGTAACAATCTCACGGTTAGAGCCCTTAGGTCTTGCTTCACCGAAGCTGTCATCTAGTCTCATGTCCACATAGGCAGGTAAGCCTTTAGGGGAGCTGTTGGTAACTTCAATGCTTACCCTGCTCTTACGACCCTGGTAACCGGTGAAGGTATCAACATTACAAATACCCAACAGGTAATCTGCTTTTAGAGTTGTGTATGCATCTAGCTTGTTACCACCAGCATTGTTCAAAGTGACATCAACAAGAGGTCCAAATGAAGTACTAACCTCACCAGCAACCTGATACTTACTAAAGATCTGCTGTGTAGCTTTATCTCTTGACCAAGCCATGATCCGGTCACCAGTCTTATCGTTAGCAGCTGCAGCAAATAAGCCAGCACCGCTAACCTTGCCATCGATTAGACGCTGGAACATTTCAGCTGAAATTTCACCAACAACAGCGTCCTTAGCTTCAACATTGGTGAATTTGGCATAAATCTCTTTAGCAAAGAAATCAACAGCATTGTCTTTATCGACGGTCACACCACGAACTTCAATGGCACCAACAGCACCAGAGAGTTGGCTAACAACACCTTGACCAATAAATAGAACACCATCAACCTTTTGCCCTCTAAGTTGCTGCCAACCATCAGCTAACAACTGCGCAGCGTAAGGAGCGTGAGCAGAAGCGTTTATGTCTCGCCAGTCAGCAAGATCAACGCCCCAAAGATCTCTAAGCTCTTCTGGGTAGTTCTTGTAATTAATGCCACCTAGTTTTAGTAGACGCTTGTCAGATCCATACTCATCGAGCTTTAGCTTGCCGTTATTGGTTTCAATAACCGCATAAGCACCGGTGATACCACCAGTACCGCGAAGTTCAGCTAGGTTCTGAATGGAAACAAACCAACGCTTCTGCCCAGGCTGTTCTAGAAGTGTTGTACCAACTTGAACTAGGGGAGTAAGTCTTGAGCTTGCAGTAGCAAAAGAAGCAACAATTTCTTTAGCTGATTTGATTCTTGAATCTAAACCAAAGTGCAACTGAGATTCATCAATGGTGGCAAGGTCCGCATTTAGTTTCTGGACTGCATCATCCATTTGGCTCATGCCATCTCTAAGAGATGCAACAAGAGCACTGTCGGTTAGTTGCTTTTTACCAATACCAGATTTAATAAGTTGGTTAGCAACCGAAGTAACTTCCTCTGCTGCCTGTAAAACTAGCCGGCCATCTGAAGAAACGATAGATGCTGCTCTAATGTCACTACCGATTATTGGTGCGTAGCTAAAGAGCTGAACAATAGGATCGTTTGCTGATGAATCAGCCATAGCCATAGCATCAGATGCTTTACCAAGCCCAACGCTGATTGCACCTAGATCTTTGTTAGCAGCAGCTGTGCGCAGGTTATCAACTTCACTCATCGTTCCTTGAAGAGAAACAACCATAAGTGCAACGCGGATAATCGCATAAACAATGAATAAAACTAATGCCACCACTCCAAGAGCGATGGCATTTCGTTTATTTTTAGATAGTTGCAAAGCTACTTATTATCTAAGTTTTAGAATCGCAGTTGTCTGGGTCTTCGCAGCGTAAGTTGAGTTAGCAGCGAATGAAATGACAGCTGTGTAAGAACCTGCAGTGAAGGTTTCTGAAATTGCCTTGGTGAACACACCAGAACCGTTAGTGGTTGCGGTTGTGCTTGCAACCTCGGTTGCTCCACGCTTCAAAGTAATTGTTACAACCTTGTTCGCTACAGCAACTGAACCAGACTTAACAGTTCCTGAAACAGTAACTGTTGGGCTCTTTGAAACGTAACCGCTAGATGTTGAAAGTTTTGCAACAATGCTTGCTA
>CANKLZ010000052.1 GCA_947483795.1 Micrococcales bacterium
AATCGTGGAGATTTGTTAGAGATACACGTTCACCCTGACGACCTTGGACGCGTGATCGGGCGCAACGGACGCACCGCCAAAGCTCTGCGCACAATCATTAACGCTCTTGCCGATGGCAAGAAGGTGCGCGTAGACGTAGTAGATAACAATTTCTAAGCAGACCACCCTTCGGGTCGGTCGGTTATTAAAGGCCCACGGCCTAAAAGGTGCTATCAAGCTAGAGCTATACACCGATGCTCCCAATGAACGTTTTGTTCCAGGAGCCACATTCGAACTTCAAGTTCCAGAAACATCCCCTTGGCATGGCAAATCTGTCACAGTCAAAGAAATGCGTATGTATAACGCACAGCCAGTTCTTTTCCTTGAAGGAATTGAAACTAGGGAAGATGCAGAAACTCTTATCAAAGCAATCTTGCTTGTTGATCAAAACCTTGAAGAACTTCCTGTAGAGCCAGATGCTTGGTATGACCAACAGCTAGTTGGACTTAGCGTTATTCGCGATGGAGTTGAGGTTGGCTCAGTTGTTCGTGTTGAGCACTTCCCAGCACAGGACATGTTGATCGTGCTGACTAAAGATGAGCGAGAAGTCATGGTTCCTTTCGTGAAGGCCATTGTTCCTTCTGTCGATATTCAAGCCAAGACGGTTACTGTCACACCGCCAAATGGTCTGTTTGAAGAGATTGACGCCGAGTAATGAAAATTCAGGCAGTAACGATATTTCCTGAGTATTTCTCAGCACTAGATATCTCGCTGTTGGGCAAAGCTCAGGAGAACAAGGTTATTGAGTTTGAAGCTATCGACCTCAGGAAATATACTCACGATAAACACAAGACCGTCGATGACAGCCCATATGGTGGTGGGGCTGGAATGCTAATGAAGCCTGAGCCTTGGGGTGAAGCTCTTGATGAACTTCTAAACCCAGATGGAACAACTGTATTGATAGTTCCATCTCCTGCAGGAGAGTTATTCAAGCAGGCAACAGCTCAAGAGCTATCGAACAAAGAGCACATTATCTTTGCTTGTGGCAGGTATGAAGGTATTGATCAAAGAGTCTTTGAATGGGCTGCTACTAAAGCTGAAGTAAGACTTGTGAGCCTTGGTGACTATGTCCTAAACGGCGGGGAAGTAGCTGCTCTAGCCATGATTGAGGCTATTGCCAGATTGATTCCCGGGGTCATCGGTAACGCTGAAAGCCTTGCCGAAGAGTCTCATTCAGATGGTCTTTTAGAGTACCCAAGCTATACCAAGCCTGCCTCTTGGCGAGGGCTGGATGTGCCAGAGGTCCTGCGTGGAGGCAATCACGCTGAGATTGCCAGGTGGCGTAAAGAGCAGTCAGTTGAGAGAACAAAGGCTGTAAGACCAGACCTTCTAGAAGGCTAGGCGTTGCTTAGGTCTTGTTTTTGTGGCAAGATGTACAGGTTGCCTAAATAAAGCTCTGCCGCAGGGGAGATTAGGAAACAAGCACCAATTCGAAAAACTAACAAATACCCGTTATTGACCTGCAGGCAAGAACAGAAGGCAGAAAAATGCAAATTCTAGATTCAGTAGATCTACCAAACCTTAGAGACAATGTCCCAGCATTCCGCGTAGGAGACAACGTTAAGGTACACGTAAACATCATCGAAGGTAACCGTAGCCGTGTGCAGGTTTTCCAGGGTGTAGTTATCCGTCGCTCAGGAGCTGGTGTCCGCGAGACATTCACCGTTCGTAAGGTAACTTTCCAGGTTGGTGTTGAAAGAACTTTCCCTGTGCACTCCCCAGTTTTAGACAAGATTGAACTTGTCTCTCGTGGTGCCGTTCGCCGTGCGAAGCTTTACTACCTGCGCGACTTGCGTGGTAAGAAGGCGAAGATTCGCGAAAAGCGCGATAACACTAATTCTGCAAACTAGTTTCAGACGGTTATCAGGCAGAGGGGTTAGCCTTCCATCATGGCTAAAAAAGAAAAAATTGAGAAACCTCTCAAAGGGCCTTTTAAGGCTTCACGTGAGAAACTTCGCAAGATCAAATCTAAAAACGCAATTTTAGCTTTCCTGATTGACACAGTCGTGATTTTGGTTTCAGCTCTTGTTATTTCTTTTGTTATCAAATCATGGTTTCTTAGGTCTTTTTACATTCCTTCGGGCTCTATGTTTGACACCCTTCAGATTAACGACAGAATTATCGTCAATCAATTAGTTCCAAATGTGGTTCCATTGGAGCGCGGCGATGTTGTTGTCTTTAGAGACCCAGGTGGCTGGTTAGGTAACACTCCACAAAAACCGGTTGGCCATCCGCTAGCTCAAGTCGGAGATTTTCTTGCAACATTTGTAGGTATTTCTGCTCCAGATAACAACCAGCACCTAGTCAAAAGAGTTATTGGTAAGGGCGGTGACAGGGTCGTCTGTTGTGATCTAGATAACCGCATCACCATAAATGGCAAAGCTATTATCGAACCTTATTTAGCCAAAGGCGCTAACCCTTCTGACTCAGAGTTTGATGTGGTTATTCCTAAAGATTCATTCTGGCTTATGGGTGACAACCGAGGTAACAGTTCAGACTCTAGATATCACCTGGATGCTCCTGGTAAAGGTTTCGTTTCCAAGAGCTTCGTGGTTGGCCGTGCCTTTGTTACATCTTGGCCTTTGCAGAACATGAAATGGCTAGATAGTTTCCCTAATGTCTTCAAAGACGTCCCAACTCCCAAGCCTTAGTTTTGAGAACTCGTTTTTCGAAACGGGAACTCGATTCGTTATAGGTATAGATGAGGTTGGTAGGGGATCAATCGCAGGTCCTGTTGCTGTGGGTGTGTCACTTCTAGATAAGCAAAGAGACCTATCTAGTTGGCCAGTCAAGCTCAAGGACAGCAAACTAATTTCTGAGAAAACCCGTGAAGAAATATTTCCCCTAGTTAGTTCATGGGTCAGTGGCTGGGCGGTTGGTATGGCTACGGTTGAAGAGATTGAAACTAAAGGAATTGTTGAAGCGCTGAGTATTGCCGGATCCAGAGCACTAGAGCAGCTGATTAGAGATCTAGCGCTTAGGGAAGCCATCTCCAAAGATGGCGTCATGTTGATTCTCGACGGTTCACACAACTGGCTTGGGGCTAAAGCATTGGGTTTGCCAGTAACTGTGAAAACAAAGGCTGACCGAGACTGTGTTTCAGTAGCCTGTGCCTCTGTTTTAGCCAAAGTAACTAGAGACAAGCTAATGCAGGAAATCCATGAGGAGTACCCTATCTTTGGGCTGGCATCCAATAAAGGTTATGCCTCTGAAAGCCACATCTCAGCCTTGCGGGAACACGGTCCATCCCCAGTTCACCGAGTTAGTTGGCTAACTAAGATTCTTGCGAGATAGACTTTTACCCACATGGATGAGAACGATTTTGACGATTACGACCGCGAGGCAGAGCTAGCTCTTTTTCGCGAGTATAGAACTGTTGCAGACACCTTTAGATATGTGATCGAAACAGAACGAAGACTGTATCTGGCTAACGAAGTTGACTTCAAGCGCATCGATACAGCAACTGACTTTTATTTTGAACTAGTTATGAGCGATGTTTGGGTTTGGGATATTTATAGAACAGACCGATTTGTGAAGAACGTAAGAGTTCTAACTTTCAAAGACGTGAACATTGAAGAATTAACTGGCAAGGCATACGACATTCCTAAAGAACTAACAGTCGGGGAATAGCAGTCTCCTCTCCACAATTAATCCAAAGCTTCTCACTAGTGATTGATTCTGTTTCACACTCATTGGGTGAATGAACTAAACATAAAAGCTGCAGCAACTTGGAGTCTGCTTTGTGAGCCTGGTGATTCAATGGCAGGCATGCTTCGAAGAATCATTGGCACTGAGGAATCGCTGTTTGAAATAAGAAGAGCAAAGTCAGCCAAAGACCTATTTTCACTTTTGCCTGAAGATCACTTCAGAGCTCCTGAGTTTCTATCGACTCTTGAAGATTCTCTTGAGTGTTGGAAGAGAAGACTCGGCGAAGTCAATGTCGATAAGTCGCTAGCAGTCTTGGAATCACTTGGTGGCAAGCTGCTAACGCCTCAATCAAATGGTTGGCCGAAGGCCCTACTTGATTTAGGTGATTCTGCGCCAGCGGTGTTGTGGGTCAGGGGAAATCTTGGAGTCTTAGAAAACCCAAAAACAATTTCGGTAGTGGGTTCTCGTATAGCCAGTGCTTATGGTTTGGAAGTAACTAAAGACTTAGTTGAAGCTGCTGTTTCAAAGGATTATGTTGTAGTTTCTGGTGGCGCACTGGGGATTGATGCTAAGGCTCATTCGAGTGCACTTAATGCCGGTGGAAAAACACTTGCGGTTATGGCCGGTGGTCCAGACCGTCTCTATCCACCTCGTAATCTCGATCTCTTTGAGAGAATCAAACAATCGGGGTTACTGATATCAGAGCTGCCACCTGGAACTGCGCCTGCTCGTTGGAGGTTTCTGCAACGCAACAGGTTAATTGCGGCTTTGGGTAAGGCGACTGTAGTTATCGAAGCAGGCTTTAGATCTGGTTCAATCAATACCGCAGGTCATGCAAATGATCTGGAGCGACCTGTGGGTGCTATACCTGGACCAATAAACTCAACAAGATCTGCTGGTTGCCACCGTTTGATTCGAGATCGCAGGGCTGAGCTCATCAGTACACCTTCGGATTTGTTTGAGCTTCTGAACCTCAGGAACAGTAATGCCGAGAAGCCTCAACATGATCTCAGTGCTTCGCAGTTAAGGGCTTTAGACAGTTTGGGCTTTTTCAACCAAAGCATTGAGAGAGTCGCGAGTGTTTCCGGAATGACTCTGATTGAAGCAGGCTTTGCTTTGGGGTCCCTTGAGAAACTTGGGCTTGTTTCACGAACCTCCACAGGCTGGGTCAAATTCTCAAATACGCTTTGAGATATGCAGAGTGAAATAGCAATTCAGGGGCAAAGGTTTGCTGACAACCTTGACGCTGCTCGTGGTTACTCCGCGAACACTGTGAAAAGTTATCTCAGCGACGTTTTGGATTTAGCTAGTTATCTACAAACCAAAGATGTAACCCGAGTTCAGGATTTGAATCTTGAGATGCTCAGAGATTGGTTATGGGAAGTAAGCCAGCGTAATTCTGCCAAGAGCACGCTCGCTAGAAAAAGTGCAGCAATAAGGTCATTTACCGCTTGGTTAGCCTCTGAGGATTTAGTTGTTGCCGACCCTGGCCAGCGCTTGAAATCTCCAAAAGCAGACAGACATCTTCCGAAGGTGGTCAGCAAAGATTCTCTCGATGAAGTCTTTCGTCAACTCAAGTTGTTAGCTATTGATGGAGATGCTTCAGCCAGTCGTGATCTTCTCGTCTTTGAGATGCTCTACGCAACAGGTTGTCGTGTAGGTGAACTTTGCGGTTTAGATTTAGTCTCGGTTGATTTAGGTAGAAATGTCTTGCGTGTAGTTGGTAAGGGTTCAAAGGAAAGAGTTGTTCCTTTTGGTCTTCCTGCTCGCGATGCCCTTGATAACTGGCTAAACGTTAGAGCTAACCTGAATCCAGCACCCGGGGAACAAGCCCTTCTTCTCAATACCAGAGGCAAAAGACTTGGAGTTAGATCTGTATACCAATTGGTTGCCAGTCTGTTGGTGAATACTTCAACCGGATTAGCAGGTCCGCACACGCTTAGACATACTGCCGCCACTCACCTGTTGGACGGTGGTGCAGATCTTCGAGCTGTTCAAGAACTCTTAGGGCATGCAAGTCTAGGAACTACTCAGATTTATACGCATGTTTCAGTCGATAGGTTGAGAGCTGGATACAAGAACGCTCACCCTCGAGCTTGATAGACAAGTTTTGAAGGACTAAGACCACCAATAAGAGCTAGCGGAGAAAAGTAGCCAGTTTCTGTTCTAGTGCCAAAATGAAGGCAAGTTTCAGTACAGTGCCAGAGATACTCGATGTCTGGTTCACAGACAAATCCGACAACATCGCCTTTAGCTACTGGCGCACCTTGAGAAAGATCAGAGCAGACAGGTTCCATTGAAGCTGTGAGACTGTTTCCGAAGGTTACAGAAACAACATTTCGATAGCCGACTTTGCCTGAGAAGCTAATCTGCCCTGAGGCAGGGGATATCACCTGATCACCGACAAGAGCAGGGAGGTCTATACCTCGATGACCTTCCCCATACTCAGTCATAGGTGCAATGTAGTGATTCAGGGTGTCTTTTGGCTCTAAATGAGCTAAGGGCATTGCCAGTGGAAGTTCTTGGGTCATGGCTTGGCTAGGCGATAGCCCTATTGGAAGCCAAATTGCGAGAAGAATAAGAGTTTTAGTAGGGGTCATTAGCCAAGTATCAGGGTGCATTCTTCACCGAGGTCTATCTTGCCTTTAGGGGGTGGAAAACCTTTAGAAACCACTGTTATGCTTATAACTAGCGGTCAGCCGTATAAATCCAAGAATAAATCCCTTGAATTTTTATGTGCCGGCCGACTTCGCGTGTCGAATAACATACCGATTTGTCAGTCCCAAAGCTTCACGGGTAAATCGGATGCGGCACCAGGTGTGGCAAGCAACCGCTTTTCACAATCAACTGATCGACGCACCATTGCGTCTTAAAGGAGATACTGCCATGGCAGTAGTAACCGTTCGCCAGCTGCTAGACAGCGGTGTTCACTTTGGTCATCAGACCAGACGCTGGAACCCTAAGATGAAGAGATTTATCTTAACTGACCG
>CANKLZ010000053.1 GCA_947483795.1 Micrococcales bacterium
ATTAACTCCGTCAATCAAGTCTGTTTGTTCAGCTGGTGCATCTGCATATCTGAAGCTGACATTCTCAAAGACCAATCGACCCTTTGGTTCCTTAATGGTCTTTGGCTGCTCAGGATCAGTGATGTCAACCTTGGTATCAATAACTTCAAAGAAACGCTCAACAGCAGATCTAGCATCAATGGTCATGGACAAAAGGAACCCTAGTGAGTCGATAGGCCAGTGCAAGATACGGGTGGTCAAGATAAAGGAAAGCAGAACACCAATAGTCATGTTTCCTTCAACAATTTGCCAGACACCTAGAGGTAGATAAATACCGGTGGCAAGGCTAGGAATTGTTGAGAAGTAGAACCAGAGATTGGCAACCATCTTGGCTTTGTTGAGCTCTGTTCCTCTTAGCTTCAAAGCATCCTTGGCAAACTTCTCCGTCATAAATGATCCACGACCAAAAGCCTTGATAACACGAATACCGTGAACGCTTTCCTCAACAGAGGTAGCAAGATCTCCAGCTTGATCTTGGCTCATACGTGCAGTGACGTGATATTCCTTCTCAAATCTGAAACCTAGAATCCAAAGTGGTGACATGACTACGAAGAAGACTGTTGCAAGCATCCAACTGTATGAGAACAAGAGTGTGAATCCAACAACGATAGTGAAAAGGTTTGCCACCAAAAGAACAAGACCAAAAGATAGCCATCGTCTAATCATGCTCAAGTCGCTTGAAGCGCGCGAGAGCAACTGCCCGCTTGGCCATTTGTCATGGAACGCAACTTCAAGATCTTGAAGCTTTGCATAAAGAGTTCTTCTCAGTCCCGCTTCAACATGTGTGCCTGGTGTCAAAACCAACCATCTACGAAGCAGAACCATTACAGCTTCCAGTAGTCCTAATCCAAGGACTGCAAAAACAGCAAATAGCAAGGTGTCAAAAGTAGTGTTCTGTTCCAAGGTGTCAAAAAGGCTCCTCAGGTAGCCAGGAATTGCCAAGGCAAACATGTGCCCTGAGATAGCAGCAATTGTGCCCAAAACTACCCTTGGCAGAGCCTTCTTGGCATAAGGGAATATTCGAAGCAGAGTTCGAACCGTACCGAGTTTCTTCGTTTCCAAAAAATTACCTAAATCTGTTATTGGGCTTCACCGAGGGCAAGTTGGGGCCTTACCAAAGCCTTTCAGTCTATCGAAAGTTGTAGGCTATACATTGAAATATACCTTCTCGACACCCTCATTCATTCCACAAGGAGCAAATGCATCATGGCCCGCCACGGTAAAGTCTCAGTAATTGGTTCAGGTTTCTATGGAACCACCACAGCCCAGCGCTTAGCTGAATATGACATCTTCGAGACAGTCGTAATAACGGATATCCTCGAAGGTAAACCCCAGGGAGTTGCCCTAGACATCAACCAGTCTCGCTCAATTGAGGGCTTTGAGACCCAGGTCATTGGTGCTACAACTATGGCCGATGGCGAAGGCTATGAAGCTATTGCAGATAGCGACATCGTCATCATCACCGCAGGTCTTCCTCGTAAACCAGGCATGAGCCGCATGGATCTGCTAGAAGTCAACGCAGGTATCGTGGGTGGAGTTGCGAAGAACATCGCAAAGTTTGCTCCAAACGCTGTAATTCTTGTAGTTTCTAACCCGCTTGATGAGATGACAGCTCTTGCTCAAAAGGCCTCTGGCTTCCCTAAGGAAAGAGTTATCGGTCAGGCTGGAATTCTAGACACCGCTCGTTTCACCAACTTCGTAGCAGAAGCTACCGGTGCTCACATTGCAGATGTGAAGACTCTTACTCTCGGTTCACACGGTGAAACCATGGTTCCAGTTCCTTCAGTATCAACAGTTAATGGCAAGCCAATTGTTGAAGTTCTAGGTGCTGACAAAGTAGCTGAACTTGTAGACAAAACACGTAATGGTGGAGCTGAGATCGTTGCTCTTCTGAAGACCGGTTCTGCATACTACGCACCTAGTGCAGCAGTTGCTCGCATGGCTAAAGCTGTCCACGAAGACAGTGGAGCAGTATTCCCTGTTTGTGCATGGGTCGATGGTGAGTTTGGTATCTCAGGCGTTTACCTAGGTGTCGAAGCAAAGCTAGGCAAGGGTGGAATCAAGCAGGTTGTTGAAACACCTTTGGATGCTGAAGAGCTTGAAGCTTTGAAGGTTGCCTCTGAAGCTGTTAGAGCAAAGCAAGCAGATATCTCTAACCTTTAGTGATAGAAGTGACGCTCACCTGTAAAGAACATGGTGAGCTTGGCTTCCTTAGCTGCAGCGATGACTTCTTCATCTCTCACTGATTCACCTGGTTGAACAACTGCCTTAACTCCAGCATCAATCAATACTTGTAAACCATCAGCAAACGGGAAGAACGCATCGCTTGCGGCAACCGAACCCTGAACTCGAAGATCACCCCTACTGACAGCCAACTTACAAGAGTCCACTCTGTTAACTTGCCCCATGCCAATGCCAATGGAGGCACCATCTTTAGCCAACAGAATTCCATTTGATTTGACCGCTCGAACTGCTCGCCAAGCAAAAACCAAATCGGCCATCACCTTTTCATCTGGTTTAGCACCACTGACTAACTTCCAATCAGTGGTTGAGAAGTTCATAAAGGTATCTGGTTCTTGAATCAAGAAGCCACCAGAGATCTGCTTTACTTCTTGAGCTTCGCGGCTGTAATTCTTCGGTAGTTCTAGAATTCTTAAATTCTTTTTACGGTCAATGAGTAAACGCAGTGCTTCAAGTTCATAGCCAGGAGCAATTAGCACTTCAGTGAAGATGTCAAGTAAGTTCAGAGCCATTCCCATTGTCACAGTTCTATTCGCTGCAACCACTCCCCCAAAAGCACTTACCGAGTCGCAAAGAAAAGCAGCTGAATGTGCTGCTGCGATAGGGTCTTCAGCACCGATAGGTGCTACCGCAATACCGCATGGGTTAGCGTGCTTAATGATTGCTACCGCAGGTTCATCAAAATCAAAAGCAGTTCTAACCGCAGCATCGGCATCAACGTAGTTGTTGTATGACATCTCTTTACCGTTATGCAGTTTTGCTTGAGCAATACCTGAAACCGCTAATGAACCTTTATTCCTATAGATAGCAGCAGCCTGGTGAGAGTTCTCGCCGTAGCGAAGAACATTCAAGAGTTCCGCTTCAATCTTGATGCCTTGGCTGAAACCTGGGTTCTTTAGAACTGTTTCCTTAGATTGATTTGGCAGAGCATTTGACTCAACTTCATCAGCAAACCAACTTGCCACTGCTGTGTCATATCGAGAGGTGTGGGTAAAGGCAAGAGCAGCTAACTCGCGTCTTTGTGCAAGCAGGGTTCCGCCCTCCTGAAGACTTGAAATGATTTCCGAATATCTACTTGGATCAACGACGATAGCAATATTCGCATAGTTCTTGGCCGCTGCTCTGACCATTGCAGGTCCTCCGATGTCAATCTGATCTACTACCGCATCACCTTTAGCTCCTGAGGCAACTGTGCTAACAAATGGATATAGGTTCACAACAACAAGTTCGAAAGGCTCAATCTCTAATTCACGCAATTGCTCTTCGTGATTGACTAAGCGCATATCAGCAAGCAATCCACCGTGAATCTTAGGGTGCAGAGTCTTTACTCGGCCATCTAATGCTTCAGCGAAACCCGTGACTTCAACGACTTCAGTAACACCTATACCTGCTGCTCTAATAGCACTAGCAGTTGAACCGGTAGAAACGATTGAAACACCACCTGAGCTAAGTGCAGTGGCAAGTTCGATTAGCCCAGTCTTATCACTTACAGAGATAAGAGCACGTTTGATGGCAACACGATCACGGTGACGATAATCCGCTGGAGTGTATTCGCTTCCTGACAAGTTAATCCCTAACCCTAAAGTTTTGCCACTGGAGATTGCTGGTGGGCAAGTTGTTCAATGGTTGCAGCTAGCAATTCGTGCTCAACTTTTTTGATTCGTTCATGCAGAGTGCGTTCACTGTCCCCTGGCTCAATCAACACTTCACTTTGCACAATAATATCACCAGTATCTATACCCTCATCCACATAGTGGATGGTGACACCTGTCTTGGTGACTCCTGCTGCTAAAGCATCTCTAACAGCGTGAGCTCCTTTGAATTCAGGTAGCAGGCTCGGATGAATGTTGATCAACTTACCCTTTAGAGCTGTAACAAAATTAGCTGGAAGTATCCTCATGAATCCAGCTAGAACAACCAGGTCTGGTTGGTGATGTTGAACATTAGCCAGCAGAGTTGTCGCCCAATCTTCTTTCGAACTGAATTGTGCTGGGTTCACCACAAAGGTATCTACCTCATAGAGTTCTGCGTGTTCCAAACCAGCAGCATCACAGTCAGATCCAACCGCCACTATCTTGGCTGGATATATTGGGTTTTCACTTTTTTGAAGCAAAGCAAGAAGGTTCGATCCGCTGCCTGAGATGAGCACTACAACAGATATCATTTGCCTATTTTACCGCTCGTACTTTTTTGATCAGTTCCGTATCAGCTGAATCTGGGCGAGCGCTAAAGAAAGCAGCCAGGATAGAGGCAATGCTGACTTCAATAAAGGTAACTCCCGCAACTATCCAAGGATTAGTTCCAATTAGGGTCATACGACCTGGACCTATTGATCCACTAGCAAAATCAGCCAGTATCCACATTTCAACAGCAGCTACCGAACCAATGGCCAGACCTAGAGAGATAGCAGCTGAGGTTGTGGATGCATAGTTGAACCTAAGTTCTGCAGTGTGTGACTTGACTAGCAACGTTGCCAAGAACGCAGCCAGTAACGGAACAAGAATAAACACAACTCCGAAACTGTTACTTGAGACAGGAAGAGCCGCCAGCATCGGTATCGCAGGCAGTGGTCCTAACTCTGTTACTAGCGGACTGACTAGTGAACCTTGGCCAACTGAAAAACCGACACCGGTTAGCCAAGAGTTAACGAAGGCAATAAGGTTTGGCATTAGAGCGAGCTGACCTGAACTAACCGTTAACGTGCCAAGGAATGTGAGCTGAAGAGATTGATAGAGTTTGACAATCTCAATCCAGTTCAGCGTCAGCAAAATTGAAATCATAATTGCGCTAACCGCAGTCATCGCTGCCACCACAGCGGTACCGGCACGAAGTGCAGGAGCAACCAGTGGCTTTAGAGCCCAAGGTAATCTACCGGTAAGGTCGATGAAGAAGTTCCTAATGCGTTCCCTTAGAGAACTTGGCTCTGAGTCTTCAAAGAGAATTGGGTATCCGGCTACTGAGCCTATAATCAAAAGTGCAATAAATAGCGCAGTGGGTATAAACACACCCTGCCATTGAATAACATAAACAGTCTTAGTAACAGCTGTGCTGGTTAGGAACACAGCCACCAAAAGATATGCAGCTATTGCACCAACCCAGCTGAAACCTAAATACTTTTCACCGCTGAGTTTTCTACCCGACTTATACATGGCCCAACCAATAAGGATAGAAAAACCTAGAGGGATGAGGTCAAACACGTATGCTGGCACTTTGAGTGATCCAAGCTTGCTTGCTTTAAAGTGCAGAGGAACTCCGTGAGCACCCAGCCAAGTTCTAGAAGTATCTTGTATGACTGTTTGAAAGGTTGAGCCTTGGGTTTGCTCAACGAGCCATATCGCTACGTTCAAGGCAAAGATGCTTACAAAACCCAGCGCAACAACAAAGGCTGCCCCTAGTGCTCCTCTAGCAAATGCCCTTATACGCATGAACTAAAGGCTAGCGATAACACCGCGCATTAGGGCAGCAGTCTCACTAGGAGTCTTACCGACCTTCACACCGACCAATTCAAACGCTTCCTTCTTAGCCTGAGCAGTTCCAGCAGAACCGGAAACAATCGCACCAGCGTGACCCATGGTCTTACCTTCAGGAGCAGTGAATCCAGCAACGTAGGCAACAACTGGCTTAGTCACGTTGTCCTTGATGTATGCAGCAGCTTTCTCCTCGCTGTCTCCACCAATTTCACCGATAAGAACAATCGCCTTAGTTTCCGGATCTGCTTCGAATGCAGCAAGAGCATCGATGTGTGTGGTTCCAATAACAGGATCTCCACCAATACCGATAGCGGTTGAGATACCAATGTCACGAAGTTCAAACATCATTTGGTAAGTCAAAGTACCGGACTTAGATACAAGACCGATAGGGCCCGGACCTGAGATGTCTGATGGAGTGATTCCCGCATTAGATTTTCCTGGGCTGATAATGCCTGGGCAGTTAGGGCCAATGATTCTGGTCTTGTTGCCCTTTGATACGCTGTAAGCCCAGAAGCTAGCTGAGTCATGAACTGGAATACCTTCAGTAATCACAACAGCAAGTTCAATACCTGAATCGATTGCTTCTATAACTGCAGACTTAGCAAAAGCAGGTGGAACAAAGATTACAGATACATTCGCACCTGTTGCTGCCATTGCATCAGCGACAGTACCGAACACAGGCAACATAGTTCCATCAACATCAACAGACTCTCCTGCTTTACGAGGGTTCACACCACCAACGATGTTTGAGCCACCCTTAAGCATTCTTCTGGTGTGCTTCATACCCTCAGAACCTGTCATACCCTGAACAATGATCTTGCTGTTCTTATCTAGAAAAATAGACATTTATAAATCTCTCTTTAGCGGTTAGCGAGTTCAGCGGCTTTATCAGCAGCTTCATCCATAG
>CANKLZ010000054.1 GCA_947483795.1 Micrococcales bacterium
CGTTCAATCTCTGGTATCAAGCGTGTATCAAAGCCTGGCTTGCGTGTTTACGCGAAGTCAACTGAGATCCCTCGCGTTCTTGGTGGCCTAGGTATTGCAATCCTTTCAACATCTTCTGGCCTTCTAACCGATCGTCAGGCAACCAAGAAGGGAGTAGGCGGAGAAGTTCTCGCCTACGTTTGGTAAGCCCACATGTCACGTATTGGAAAGATGCCAATCCCAGTTCCGGCTGGAGTTGAAGTAAAGATTGATGGTCAGGTCGTTGAAGTTAAGGGTCCTAAGGGAACTCTTTCTCACACCGTTCCTAGCCCAATCACAATTGTTCTCGAAGATGGCAACATCATCGTCACCCGTCCAGATGACGAGCGTAACTCTCGTTCACTGCACGGTCTAACTAGAACCCTTATCGCTAACAACATTGAAGGTGTTACCAAGGGTTTCACTAAAGGTCTAGAAATCGTTGGAACTGGTTACCGTGTAACGGTTAAGGGTTCAGGCATTGAGTTTGCTCTTGGTTACTCTCACCCAATCTTGGTTGAGCCACCATCAGGTATCTCATTCCAGGTTGAAGGAAACACCAAAATCACTGTTGTCGGTATCGACAAGCAGGCTGTTGGTGAAGTTGCTGCAAACCTTCGTAAGCTACGCAAGCCGGAGCCTTACAAGGGCAAGGGTGTTCGATACGCCGGCGAAGTTGTTCGTCGCAAGGCCGGAAAGTCAGGTAAGTAATCATGGGACTAACTCCAAGAACTCGCGGTAAGAGCAAATCAGCCGCTCGTGGTCGTCGTCACCTACGTCTTCGCAAGAAGATTGAAGGCACAGCAACACGACCTCGCCTAGTTGTAACTCGTTCAGCTAGACACGTATTCGTCCAGATTGTTGATGACGCTCAGGGTCACACCCTAGTTTCAGCTTCAACCATGGAAGCGGATCTGCGTAAGTCATCTGATGACAAGTCAGCTAAGTCGAAGGCTGTGGGTCTGCTTCTAGCAGAGCGCGCCAAGGCTGCTGGTATTTCAGAAGTTGTCTTCGACCGCGGTGGTAACAGATATGCAGGACGTGTCGCAGCTATTGCTGATGGTGCACGTGAAGGTGGTTTGGTTCTATGAGCGAAGAAAACAAGGAGCAAGTGTTGTCTACTGAAGCAACTGAAACCACTGCTGTGGTAGCTGAAAGTGCACCTAGCGAAACCAACGAGCGCGATGCTCGTCGTGGTTCTCGTGAGCGTGCACCTAGAGGCGAACGTCGCGAACGCGAAGAGACCAAAAGCCAATTCCTAGAGCGTGTTGTTACTATCAACCGTGTTTCTAAGGTTGTCCAGGGTGGTCGTCGCTTCTCATTCACCGCTCTAGTTGTCGTCGGTGACGGCAATGGCATGGTTGGTGTTGGCTACGGTAAGGCTAAGGAAGTTCCAGCAGCTATCGCTAAGGGAGTTGAAGAAGCTAAGAAGTCTTTCTTCAGAGTTCCTCGCATTGGTGGAACTATCCCTCACCCAGTTCAGGGTGAAGCAGCAGCTGGTGTAGTTCTTCTTCGTCCTGCAGCAGCTGGTACCGGTGTTATCGCCGGTGGTCCAGTTCGTGCAGTACTTGAGTGTGCTGGTGTTCACGATGTACTTTCAAAGTCATTGGGATCATCAAACACCATCAACATTGTCCATGCCACAGTCGCAGCTTTGCGTCAGCTTGAAGAACCTTCAGCTGTTGCAGCGCGTCGTGGCCTAACGCTCGAAGAGGTTGCCCCTAAGGGTCTTCTTCGCGCACAAGAAGCAGCAAAGGCAGGTGCCTAATCATGGCCGCACGTCTAAAAGTTACCCAAGTTAAAAGTGGTGTTGGCAACAGTCAGCGTCAGCGCGACTCTCTTCGCACACTAGGTCTAAAGCGTATTGGCGACATCATCGTCAAAGACGACAGCCTAGTAATGCGTGGACTTGTTCGTGCAGTGGCACACCTAGTTAAGGTTGAGGAGATCAACTAATGACCGAAGAAAACAAGTCAGTCGAAGAGGCTGTAGTAGCGGAAAAGAAGCCAGCTGCTAAGAAGTCTGCTGCTAAGAAGTCTGCTGCTAAGGCTCCTGTAAAGAAGCCTGCAGTGGTTCAGGAGAAGAGCAACCTTCTAAAGTTGCACCACCTTCGTCCTGCCCCAGGTTCTAAGAAGGAGCGCACCCGTGTTGGTCGCGGTGAAGCATCTAAGGGTAAGACTTCAGGTCGTGGTACCAAGGGTACTAAGGCTCGTTACCAGGTTCGTCCAGGCTTCGAAGGTGGTGGTGTTCGTCTAGTAATGAGAACCCCTAAGCTTCGTGGTTTCAAAAACCCTTTCAGAGTTGAGTACCAGGTAGTCAACATTGAAACTTTGGTTGAGCTTTTCCCTCAGGGAGGTGAAGTTACTGTAGCTTCCCTAGTAGCTAAGGGAGCAGTTCGCAAGAACGAGAAGGTAAAGGTTCTTGGCCAGGGCGAGACTAGCGTTAAACTTGATGTCAAGGTTGACAAGGTCTCAGATTCGGCGAAGGCAAAGATTCTTGCTGCCGGCGGCTCTGTAACTGAGTAAGTAGCTCTTTAAGTATTAACTAGCCTCAGGAGGCGAAGAATGTTTAGTGCCATCAAGCGTGCGTTTAGCACACCTGACCTGCGAAACAAACTACTGTTCACGCTTGCAATAATTGCAATCTATCGTTTGGGATCTTTCATCCCTGCGCCTTTTGTTAACTATGCAAACGTTAGGGCATGTCTTAACGCAGGTAATGGCAGCGTCAACGGCATCTACGAACTGGTAAACCTTTTCTCCGGTGGAGCTCTACTTCAGCTATCTATCTTTGCTCTGGGCATCATGCCTTACATCACCGCTTCGATCATCACTCAGCTTTTGCGTGTGGTTATTCCTCGCTTCGAAACCCTACACAAAGAGGGTCAAGCAGGCCAGTCAAAGCTAACCCAATACACCCGTTACCTAACTATCGGACTAGGACTTCTTCAGTCAACAACTCTTATCTCTGTTGCAAGACAGGGAGCACTTTTTGGTAGCAACTGTAATAACGTCTTCAGTGACACCTCTTGGTGGGCAATCTCACTGATGATAATCACAATGACCGCCGGAACCGGTGTAATCATGTGGCTGGCAGAGTTGGTAACTGAGCGCGGTGTCGGTAACGGTATGTCACTGTTGATCTTCGCCTCTATTGCAGCCCGCTTCCCAGCAAGCCTAGGTTCAATTGGTCAGACCAAGGGAGTCGAAGCTCTGCTAGGAGTAATAGCCGTAGGTGTGGTAATTGTCCTCCTAGTTATTTTGGTGGAACAATCACAACGAAGGATCCCTGTGCAGTATGCCAAGCGCATGGTGGGTAAACGAAGTTACGGTGGTCAATCTACTTATCTACCTATAAAGGTAAATATGGCCGGTGTTGTCCCCGTCATCTTCGCGTCCAGCTTGCTATATCTTCCTGGTCTGATTGCTCAATTCAACCGTCCAGCTGATGGCAAGATCGCAGCTTGGGTTATTTGGATTGACCAGAACCTAACTCAGGGTGATGACCCGTTATATATGTTGATGTATTTCTTACTTATCATTGCCTTCACATACTTCTATGTGTCAATTACTTTCAATCCTGAAGAAGTTTCAGAAAACATGAAGCAGTACGGTGGTTTCATCCCTGGTATTCGTGCAGGACGCCCAACTACTGAGTATCTAGAGTATGTGCTTTCAAGAATCACACTTCCTGGATCTCTGTATCTAGGTATAGTAGCTTTGATTCCGTTGATTGCATTGACCTTGATAGACGCTAACTCAGACTTCCCTTTCGGTGGAACATCAATCTTGATCATTGTTGGTGTTGGTCTTGAAACTGTGAAGCAGATTAGTGCGCAAATGCAGCAACGTAACTACGAAGGTCTCCTGAAGTGAGTCGGTTTCTCTTGATCGGCCCTCCGGGTGCCGGCAAGGGAACGCAAGCCACGCTTCTAGCTCAGGCATATAGCATCCCAGCGATCTCAACTGGAGATATTTTCAGAGCGAACGTAAAAGCTGAAACACCACTGGGCGTCGAGGCTAAAGGTTTTATGGACCGTGGTGAATACGTTCCGGATTCACTAACCAATGACTTAGTTCGCGATCGCTTAGCTCAACAAGATGCAACAGCTGGTTTCTTGCTTGATGGCTATCCAAGAACTCGTGATCAGGTTTTAGAACTTGATGACATTCTCGGTAGCGACAACAATGAATTAGATTCAGTGATTTTGTTAAAAGCAGATCCAGACGAACTTGTTCGTAGATTACTTAACCGTGCTAAAGAGCAGGGCAGAGCTGATGACACCGAAGAGGTTATCCGTCATCGCCAAACCGTTTATCTTGATCAAACCGCTCCGCTAATTGAAATTTATAGCGCTCGCGGCATTGTGGTAGAAATTGATGGTTTGGGTCAAGTCGGTGAGGTTACTGAGCGCATCCTTAATGCTCTAACTGCTCGCGGCCTTAGCCCAGCAATCTAGGTTTATCTTGGGTCGCGAAAAAATCAGCCTAAAAACCGATGCTGAGATTCTTCTCATGCGTGAGGCTGGGCTAATTACTGCCAAAGCCCTAGCAGCTGTCAAAGCGGCAATTGTGCCAGGTATTTCAACCTTGGAATTGGATGCCATCGCCGAAAAGACCATCATTGATCTAGGCGCTAAGAGCAATTTCAAGTTGGTAGCTGGTTACCATCACACTGTCTGTGCGAGCATCAACGACGAAGTTGTTCATGGCATTCCAGGCAAAGATCGCATTTTGGCCGCCGGGGACCTAATTTCTATAGATTGTGGAGCAATTACTCCCGCCGGCTGGAATGGCGATGCTGCTTTCAGTTATCTAGTGCCTGGGGGAGATGTAGCTATTTCAGCTAAACGTCAAGCACTAAGTGATGCCTGTGAATCCTCCCTCTGGGCAGGAATAGCAGCTCTCGCCAGCGCAGTAAGGCTAAATGAAGTCGGTAGAGCCGTTGAGAAAAGCATTAGAAATTCAGGGCGATACGGGATTTTGCAGGATTACATCGGCCATGGGGTGGGTAGATCAATGCATGAAGATCCAGCTGTTTTCAACTACCAGACCAGAGATTTAGGGCCAGTGGTTGAAACTGGGCTAGTTATCGCTATCGAGCCAATGATTACTGCTGGCAGCGAGAAAGTACAGATTTTGGCCGATGAATGGACCATATCTACCAAAGATGGCCAAGATGCTAGCCATTGGGAGCATACCGTTGCCTTGCATTCAGGCGGTATCTGGGTGCTTACCGCCGAAGATGGCGGAGAAGCTGGGCTAGCCAAATATGGGGTCAAGCCGGTTCCTTTAAATCCTTAACTACCAATTCTTGGACTTTTGTCCTAAGATTGAGTCTTGGTGTTTCGGCACGTAAAATCCCAATTTTTTCGGTTGGTTTTTCGCGTGCTTTGGAACAGCGCAAAGCAAAAGATAAGTGAGTTTATGGCCAGCAAAGACGGCGTCATCGAGATCGAGGGCATAGTTGTTGAGGCTCTTCCGAACGCGATGTTCCGAGTAGAGCTGACCAACGGGCACAGGGTCTTAGCGCACATCTCTGGAAAGATGCGACAGAACTATATTCGTATTCTTCCTGAGGATCGCGTGATTGTTGAGCTCAGCACCTACGACCTCAATCGTGGGCGCATCACTTATAGATACAAGTAAATCGGTTTCTAAAACCACGAACAGAAAAAAGAGACATGAAGGTTAATCCAAGCGTCAAGAAGATTTGTGACAAGTGCAAGGTCATTCGTCGCCACGGTCGCGTCATGGTCATCTGCGAGAACCCTCGCCACAAACAGCGCCAGGGCTAAGCACACAGATTTGTAACATCCACACTTCGGTGTGGCACAACTAAATAAAACAAATGGCAGTGTTCAGGATTTTTAATCCGGCACCTCTCGAGAAGGCGAGAGCTTGAATTTATTCAAGACAACACTGCTGCAGACCTTCTAAACAACAGGAGAAATCCAATGGCACGTATTGCCGGAGTCGATATTCCACGCGACAAGCGCGTAGAAATCGCCCTAACCTACATCTATGGAATCGGCCGCACACGCAGTGTAAAAGTTCTAGCCGACACCAACATCGATAAGAACACCCGAGTTAAAGATTTAACTGATGACCAGTTGATTGCTATTCGTGATTACCTCGATGGTAACTACAAAGTCGAAGGTGATCTTCGTCGTGACGTTGCAGCTGATATCCGCCGCAAGGTTGAGATTGGTTCATACCAAGGTGTCCGTCACCGCAAGGGGCTGCCTGTTCATGGTCAGCGCACCAAAACTAACGCTCGTACTCGTAAGGGTCCAAAGCGTACTGTGGCCGGTAAGAAGAAGGCGGCACGCAAGTAGCCCCGGCTCTTCGCGTCGCATAAAGGATTTAGGAGAAAACTCATGGCAGCACCGAAGACTAAGGCAGCGGGTTCAGTTCGCAAGCCACGTCGTAAAGAAAAGAAGAACGTTACTCACGGACAGGCTCACATCAAGAGCACATTCAACAACA
>CANKLZ010000055.1 GCA_947483795.1 Micrococcales bacterium
AGTCCATTAGGCGTTCGCCTAGGTGTGCGTGATCTCCGAAAGAGCCGGTCTGGCGTAACATGGCGTCAACCAGTGTGGTCTTGCCATGGTCAACGTGAGCCACGATTGCTACGTTACGGATGTCATCTCTTGATACTTGGGCCATTACTTTGGGTCCTTTAAGGCGTTGTTCAGCGCAAAACGAATAGTCACTTCAACGCTTGATTGTTGGGGCTTCGGGCACGATGTGCAAGAGCCGTAGTGCCTCAAGTCTAACCGAGGCAGCCCTAAAAGCGTGCCTGTGATAGTTAAGAGAATCTGAACAGATTATTCGCCGATTGAGGCCAAAAGCTTAGCTCTAGCCTCGCGACGCTTCTTCTGCTCTTTAGGATCTGGCACTGGAACAGCGGCCAACAGGCTCTTGGTATATAGCTCCTGAGGCTTGTTCAAGACCTGGTCACGAGGACCAACTTCAACCAGCTTTCCATACTGCATAACCGCAATACGGTGAGCCAAGATGTCAACCACACCGATGTCGTGAGTGATGAACAAACAAGCGAACTTTAGTCTGTCCTGAAGTTCTGTGAGTAGGTCTAGGAATCTAGCCTGAACAGATACGTCTAGAGCAGAGGTTGGCTCATCAGCAATCAAAAGCTTTGGTGATAGCGCTAGTGCTCGGGCAATACCTACACGCTGCTTCTGACCACCAGATAGCTCGTGCGGGTAACGGTTGCGGTATGAGCGAGGAAGCTCAACTGAGTCCAGAAGTTCTTCAACAATTCTGTTTAGTTCTTCACCTTTAGCTTCGCCAGCCAAAAGCAGTGGCTCACCGATGCTCTCACCGATAGGTAGACGAGGGTTCAGAGATGAAGAAGGGTCCTGGAACACAATTCCTGTGTCGCGACGGATCATCTTGAGTTCTCGAAGCTTCTTACCTGCAATGTTGTTACCCAAGATTTCAATCGAACCTGAGTGCACTGGAAGAAGTCCGATAGCTGCACGACCAACGGTGGTCTTACCAGAACCCGACTCTCCTACTAGACCTAGGATTTCACCTGGCTGAATCGAGAATGAAACACCATCAACAGCACGGAATGCTGGAATACGTCCACGCTTTGGATATTCAATTACTAAGTCCTTGACTTCAAGAACTGGCTGGGCTACCACAGCATCTGGAGCAAGGGTACGTACCTTTATAGATCCAAGCTTAGGAACAGCAGCCAATAGAGACTGAGTGTAAGGGTGTTGAGGTCTGTTGAAGATCACATCTGATGTGTTCTCTTCAACTGTTAGACCGTCCTTCATAACCAGGATTCGGTCGCTCAAGTCAGCAACAACACCCATGTCATGAGTAATCAAAAGAACAGCTGAGTTCAGCTTGTCCTTTAGGTTACGCATGAGGTCAAGAATTTCAGCCTGAACTGTAACATCCAATGCAGTGGTCGGCTCATCAGCAATTAGAAGTGCAGGGTCACAGGCAAGGGACTGTGCGATCATTGCACGCTGACGCTGACCACCAGATAACTGGTGAGGGTACTTGTCGAAAGAGCGCGCAGGATCTGGAATTTCAACCAAAGCTAAAAGCTCAATAGCGCGCTCTTTAGCCTGGTTGGGTCCCATTTCAAAGTGGTTACGAAGAACCTCAACGATCTGGAAACCAACTGTGTATACAGGGTTTAGAGCAGTCATTGGCTCTTGGAAGATGTAAGCGACTTCTTTTCCTCTAAATTTACGAAGAAGAGACAAAGGCTGGTTCAGCATTTCAACGTCTTTTACCTTGACGCTACCTGATGTTCTAGCGTTAGAGGCAAGCAAGCCCATGAGGCCCATAGCTGTTGTTGACTTACCAGAGCCTGATTCACCAACGATGGCTAAAACTTCTCCTGCTGCTACTTCGAAGTTCATGTCGATAGCGGCTGGGTACCAAACACCCTCAACCCAGAACTCTACGTTGAATCCCTCGACTTTTAGAATCGGTTCTTTACTTGGCATCAGCTTAATTACCTTCCTTAGTGGCTGAAAATGATGAAACTCTATTGCAGTCTGCGATAGTCTGGCCAACATGGCTGACTCTTACATTTACAGGACCCGCAGTAATTGGGCCTATTTGGCAGTAATCGCCCTCGTTGGTTTTCTCGCTGCTATTTCTTACTTTTCCATTGGCAATATCCACGCCGGACTCATCGCCGTTGTAAATACACTTGCTATTTGTGCAATTATGTGGGTGGTCATGATTCAACCCAAGATTGTTTACAGCAGTCTCGGAATCGAAATTCATAACCCATTCCAAACCATTCAAGTCGGTTGGCTTCGCGCTGAAGACTTTGTTACCAAGTACTCTTTCACCGTTGTTACTGCTGATAAAAAATTCTCCTCTTGGGCTGCCCCATCTTCCAGCAGAATCATTAGCCGTAACATGCATGACAGTGACTACAGAGGAACTGGACTTGAATCCAGAAAAGTCGTAGCTACCAGCGACTCTCCTAGATCCGAAAGCGGAGCTGCTCTCATACTTGCCCTCAGATACAGCGAAAGCTCGGTCAAATCGGGTACCGCTGGCGAGCACCTGGTTAGAAAGATCAACTTTCTTTCCGTTGCCGTTTGCGTAGTCAGTATAGGAATACTGGTTTATACCCTTAGTCAATGATCTCTACCTAGCTCTTGTTAACCTGAGCGCGTGTGCCAGTTTCAACAGCACGTTCCTTGCGACTGATTCTTCTTCTTTGGCGAGGATCGAACGCATCGCGCAGACCATCACCAACAAAGTTGATGCTCAATGCGATGGCAATAATGATCACACCTGGCCACCAGAACAACCATGGTGCATAAATAAACTCACCCTGATATGCGGAAATTAGAGCACCAAGAGAAACGTCTGGTGCTTGAACACCGAAACCAAGATATGAAAGTCCGGATTCCAAAAGAATGGATGAGGAAAGTAGCAATGTTGTAGAGACAATAATCACACCAACAGAGTTAGGCAAAATGTGCTTGAAAATAATTCTTCGGTTCGATGCTCCTGCCACACGAGCAGCATCCACGAACTCGCGCTCTCTCAATGACAGGAACTCTCCTCTTACAAGACGAGCAAGTCCTGGCCATATGAACAAACCTAAGAAGATAGCCAGTGGGAAAACTCCGAAGTTACCTAGGTTGTAACCAATAACAGCACCGATAAGGATGAAAGGAACAGTAAGAATGAAGTCTGTGAAACGCATCATTACTGAGTCGATGATTCCACCGAAGAATCCTGCAACCGCTCCAGTAACAGTTCCAATGAATGCTGAAAGGCCACCGATTACAATCATGATCATCAATGAAATTTCAGATCCTCTTGTAACAAGAGAGAAGTAGTCGCGTCCGTTAGGAAGCTGGCCCATTGGATGATCCACACTTGGACAACCATCTGCACATGAACCTTGAGGAAGTAGATCCTCGTGAGAGTATTTCCACCAGCCCTTGATTGTGAACTGGTTGCCATCTGTTCCTAAGTGAATACCAGAAGCTGTATACACAAAGATTGTGAAACAGATCATAAAAATCAATCCAGCAATAGCGGGCTTGTGTTGAAAGAACCTCTTGCGAATGATTTGGCCCTGACTTAGGCCAGCAACCTCTACGTTGCTGCTACCAGTCTCGTTACCTTCAATCGGTTGCTGAGAATTTTTTTTGCTTTTCCGAGAAAATGCCATCAGATTGCCTACTTTCTAATTCTGATACGAGGGTCAAGGACAGAGTAAAGCAAGTCTGCAACCAGCGTTGCCATGACGGTCAAAAATGCCGAGATCGCAAATGTGGCCATCAAAAGATTGAGGTCTTGTGACTGAATCGCTTCGTTTGAAAGGCTTCCCATACCTCGCCAGCCAAAGATACCTTCAGTGATAATAGCTCCACCAATCAAACCTGCAACTTCAAAGGTCAGCAATGTGGTCAGCGGCAACATTGCGTTTCTAACAGCGTGACGAAGAACAACTTCACGCTCTGGCATACCCTTTGCGCGCGCTGTACGAATGTAATCCATGTTAAGAACTTCCAACATAGATGCACGGGAATACCTTAGATATCCAGCGAAACCCAAAGCTAGAGCAGTAGTAGGAAGGAACAAGTGTGTAACAAGATCCAAATTGTTTACCCAGAAATCATTAGTAACAATAGTTATGTTGTATGAACCCTGAGTTTGAATTGGTCTTCCGTCTGAAAGCTTGAAGTACTCTTCCCAAGTTTGCATCAACTTGTCAGTGATAGTAAACAGCGCAACCATGAATGCTGAGAGCATTGAAATCCTGATCACCGGTCCCTTATCAACCTTTGTAAAGAAGTAGCCGATGAAATAGCTGGAACTTAGCATCAGAACGGCTAAGGCCAACATAAGCGGGTAATTGGTTCCTGGTCCAGCAATTGCCTGGAATGGATAATACGCAATCAAACCAAGGACAACTGATGCTAAACCAGCACCTATAGCCTTTTTATTACCAAAGCCGGAGAAAATGTTTGTAAACCCAAGCGAACACAAAACACCTAATATGGCAATTCCAAAGATACCCATTGTTGGGTATCTAAACCAGGCAGTCGCGCTGGCTAGGAAGAGCAGAGTTACAAACAAGCCAAAAGTGACAATCCAGGTGATTAACACTCTCTTTCGAGTTCCACTGACAAAGCCTGAAATTATGATTGCGAGCACCGCGGATATCAATATGTTCGCCGAAATATCTATCGTGGGGTTAACCAAGAAATCATTGAATCGGATTGCCATGAACTCTTTGAGCATCACAGCGATCCAGAAAATAGGAAGTGAGAACAAGAAGAAGGAAAGAAGTGTCAGGGAGTTATCTAGCCTGGAATACTGACGAATCGCACTTAGAACACCGAAGCTAATTCCAATAACTACAGAAAGAATCGTTGCTGTTGTAACAAGACGCAGTGTGATTGGAATTGCTGCAGCAATTTGATCTATAACTGGAAGTCTAAGAATTACAGTGTTACCGAAGTCCGGAGCTCCTGTTGCAAGTCCAAGAGCTTTTTGTAGCCAAAGAAAATATCTTGCAGGTGGTGGAACGTCTAGTTGAAGAGTCCTCGTGAGCTCTGCAATGATTACTTCTTTTTTAGGATCCGTGGATTCACGAAGTCCAGCCAAAGGATCACCCGAGTATGCTGCGAGTTGATATGTGAGGTATGTGGACCCAAACAAAATTAATAGAGCTAGAGATATTCTTCGACCAATAAAAGCTAACAATTGGAATCCGTTCTTTTTTACTTGCGGGCAAGAGTTCCACTAATTAGTTTAGCCAAATTCTTATTTTGAAATGCCAACCTTGACACAATATGCGAGTTAAAAAAGTTCTTGGCGATACTCCTTTCGGAGTACCGCCAAGAACAGGATTAGATTTTCTAAACCATAACTATTTAGTTATGAATTAGTAACCCAATGCCCAGTAGTTCCATACAACGTTAGGGTTCAATGGGCTTGGAAGAACATTCTTCAAGTCCTTGTTCCACGCTGATACACCTGGCCACTGGTATTCACCAATTGTCCAGTAGTTAGACCATAGCTGACGTTCTGCAGCAATCTTCGCAGCAACAATTTCTGTTGCGCTTAGAGAAACTTCGAACTTCTTTAGCAATGTGTCTAGAGCTGGGTCATTCCAACCTGCACGGTTGTTTGAACCATCACTCTGGTACTGTGGGTTGGTTCCAGTCTGTGAGATCGCAGACTTTGACCATGCGAATGTAGCTACGTCATAGTTGTTACAGTTCAACAGACCTGACCAACCAGTTGATGCAGTGTTAGTTAGCTTGATACCAACCTTGTCTGCCTGTAGCTGGATCTGTAGAGCGATGTCAACACGACGAGACGCGGTGCTTGTTAGCATCTTGACGCTGATGCTGTCAGAGCCTGGGCCTGCGCTTGGGTAGTACTTCTTCATAAGAGCCAGAGCCATTGCGTTACGCGCAGTCTGATCCTTCATGAAGTCGTTTACGTATGAGCTTGAACCAGCAACAACCTTGGCGTAGTCACCTTCAGTTGTAAGTGAGAACGAGCTGTTTAGCACTGGAGAGTTACCAGAGAATGCTGGGTCGAAGATCTTACCAACGTATGTGTTAGCA
>CANKLZ010000056.1 GCA_947483795.1 Micrococcales bacterium
GGAGCAGCGAAGAAGGTTCCGTCTACAGTTCCGTAGTTCTTCCAGTCTGGTGAGTAGTTAGCGTCAACTGACTCGCTCAACTTTGCAGATGCAGGAACTAGGCTGTCAGCAAACTTAGCTAGTAGACCTGGCTGTGGGAAGATCGCTAGATCAGGTGCAGTTCCACCCTCAACGCGAACAGCAATCTGAGCTTCGAACTCCTGAGTACCATTCCAGTTGACTGTGATTCCAGTGCACTTCTCGAATTCGGCGAATGACTCGACGAATAGGTCAGCTTCTGGAGCAATGATGGTTGTGTAAACCTCAACCTCAGTGCCGTCGAAGCCCTGGTAGTCTGCGTAGGCTTCACAACCGGCAGCGGTGCCGTTGTCTGCCGGCGCACAGCCTGCTAGAAATAGCGTTGCAACAGCAGCTGAAGTAGCGGCTGCAAGAACGCGCTTTGTCTTAAAGCTCATTAATTTCTCCTTGATAGTAATGTGCGAAGCGTAAATTACGCTCCTCAAACAATAGTAGGCCCATAAACATGCCAAATAGGGGCCCAATGCGCACACTGCGATAACGATTTACCAACGGCCTTGATTTTTCAAGGAATGATGCCTTTTTATAATGTTTCCTGCTCTGGAGGGCTCCCGAGAGCCCTAATTTGCTTTGATAAACCCAACTCGGTCATAGACCTTAGCCAGAGTGTCTTCAGCTACTTTTCTGGCCTTCTCAGCTCCTGAGGCGAGTAAGTTATCTAGCTCGGTTGGGTCACTCATTAGATCGTTGGCCCTATCTCTGATTGGGCCGACGGCATTGATGACGACATCGGCTACTTCACCTTTAAGAACACCGTAGCCAGCGCCAGCAAAGCGTTCTTCTAGTGAAACGAGGGATTCACCACTTATAGAGGAGTGGATAGATAAGAGGTTTGAAACTCCTGGCTTGTTTTCCCAGTCAACTCGGATTGATGAATCTGTATCGGTAACAGCACTCTTGATCTTCTTCATAATGGTTGAATCATCATCCATCAGGTTCACTAAACCTTTAGGGTCTTGAGCGGACTTAGACATCTTTGCTGTTGGGTTTTGCAAGTCATAAATCTTCGCAGTTTCTTTGAGGACATGAGCCTCTGGCATTGTGAAGGTCTGACCAAATCTTGTGTTGAAGCGTTCTGCTAGATCACGAGTAAGTTCCAGGTGTTGTCTTTGGTCTTCACCAACTGGAACTGCCTTTGGTTGGTAGAGCAAGATATCTGCTGCTTGAAGGATTGGGTAAGTGAACAGTCCAACAGAAGCAGAATCACTGCCTGCCTTTTGAGACTTGTCTTTGAACTGAGTCATTCGGCTCGCTTCACCGAATCCAGTAATGCAGTTAAGCACCCAAGCAAGTTCAGCGTGAGCTGGAACATGGCTTTGAACGAATAGCGCTGAGTCTTGAGGGTTGATACCAGCTGCAATGTATTGAGCGGCGGTTCTTCTCGTGTTGGTTCGAAGTTCTTGAGGGTCCTGCGGAACTGTGATGGCGTGAAGATCAACAATTACATAAAATGCATTGAAGTCTCTTTGCATGCTGACCCAATTGACTAGGGCTCCTAGATAGTTACCTAGGTGCAGAGATGATGCACTCGGCTGCATGCCGCTTAGAAGATTCGCTTTGCCAGTCATGTTAGATAGCGTACTCAACAACAACAGGGGAATGGTCAGTAAAGCGAGTGTCATAGCTGGCTGCTCTGTGAACTAGGTAATTAGAAGCAACTTGGGCAAGCTTTGGAGTTGCTAGTTGGTAGTCAATTCTCCAACCGGTATCGGTATCAAAGGCTTGACCTCTATAGCTCCACCAGGTGTATGGGCCAGGCACTTCTGGGTGAGCTGCTCTACCTAGATCAACCCAACCCTGTTTGTGCATCCAGGTGTCAAAGTAAGCACGTTCTTCAGGAAGGAAGCCTGCGTTCTTGATGTTACCTTTCCAGTTCTTGATATCAAGTTCTGTATGACCAACGTTCAGGTCTCCAACAACCACTGCAAGCCCATCTTCTTTTCTAAGTTCTGCCATGCGCTTGGTCATTGCATCTAGGAACTTGTATTTCTCAACTTGCTTAGGGGTATCAACTTCACCTGAGTGCACATAGGTGCTGATAACGGTAACAATCTTGGTCTTGACCTTGAAGTCAACTTCAAGCCAGCGGCCAGCACTATCAAAGCTCTTAGGTCCAAGGGTGGTTCTTGATGCTACTGCTGGCATCTTGGAAACTATGGCAACACCTGCCCTGCCCTTAGCTGAGGCGTTGTCGTGGAGTATGTGCCACTTGGTGCCATCGTTCTGCTGTTCTTCAATAGTCTTGAAGATCTCCTCAAGGTCAGTAGTTTCTGCTCTAACCTCTTGAAGGGCTAGGACATCAGGGGAGTGCTCGATAACCCATTCGGCAAAGCCTTTCTTGAAGGCTGCTCTGACACCATTGACGTTGATGGTTACTACTGTGAGATTAGATGGCATGGGACAAGTTTAAGGTCATCTTAGACTTGTGGGGTGAGTGAACGAGTATTAGTTGGAGCCGGTGTTGGTAACGGGGTGGCTATCGCCAATGCATTCATCTATAAGGCAGACAGATATGTGCCATGGGATAGCGATGCTGCTGGTTCAAGTAGGGGGTTATTAGCCATTAGAGCAGCTTTGGCTGAGGTTGCTAATGAGATTGATTTAGCTAGAGAGAACACCGACTCAGAGTCCGCAGATATTCTTGATGCTCTAAAGCTAGTTCTTGAAGACCGGTCCTTGATGGAGAGCATCAAGATGCGTCTAGCCGATGGAGCTAACTCGCAGAGAGCAGTAAGCGGAGCATTCAAAGCAGCTGCTGGAGCATTGGCTCAACTGGGAGAATACTTTGCTGAACGTTCAACCGACATCATGGAGTTAGGGGAGAGAGTCTTAGACAAACTTGTCGGCAAAGAAGATTCGAGTTGGCCCACTGATGCTTTTGTATTGGTTACGGATAACTTAGGCCCATTAGAAATGGTGAAACTACAAAAGAGTTCGATTGTGGGTTTGGTTACAAGTCTCGGTAGTCCAACTTCTCACACATCAATCTTGGCTCGAGGAATGAACTTGCCGACAGTTGTTTCTGCTAATGGAACTGAATTCATCAAAGTCGGCGATGTGCTTATTGTGGACTCATCCAGCGGACAGGTTTTAGTTGGACCAGACGAGTCTGAATTTGAACAATACTCAAAAGCGCTTTCAACTAACTCTCCAGAAACACATGGTTCCGTTTCCGAACTAGAGCTGCCAGTTAAGTTGTATGCGAACCTGGGCTCTAGTTCTGAAGGAGCAGCGGCTATTGCTTTTGGTGCAGAAGGTGTTGGACTATTCAGAACTGAACTTTTGTTTTTAGGGGAGAAGGTTGTACCTTCTCTAGAAACTCAGGTACTCGAGTATTCAAGACTTCTAGACCAGTTCCCTAACCAAGTAGTAATAGTTCGAGTCTTAGATTTAGATACCGATAAGCCGCTACCTTTTCTAAAACTTAGCCAAACAGGCAAGTATGCCAATCGAGGTTTCCAAGCACTTTTAGCCAACCCTGAAGCTTTGATAACTCAACTGACTGCTCTATCGCTTGCTCAACAAAAATACCCGGATGCACAGCTTTGGGTTATGGCACCGATGGTCTCAACAGCTGACCAGGCTAAAGAGTTTGTGAGCATGGCTAAAAAGCTAGGACTACAAACTGTTGGGGTAATGATTGAAGTTCCAGAAGTTTGTGAACCTCAAGTTTTAGCAGAGATAGTAGGTGTTGTTGATTTCTTGAGTATTGGAACTAACGATCTAACCCAATACACATTGAATCAAGATCGATTGCATTCGCCTCTTGCTGTATCAGCAGTTAGGGAACCTAAGGTTATTGAACTAATTCAAAGAGTTACAAAGGTTTGTGTTCAGGCTGGAAAGCCAATCGGTATTTGTGGGGAGGCAGCGAGTGATATTGAATCAGCAAAACTGTTTATTGAATATGGTGTTACATCGCTATCTGCATCGCCAGCTCTAATTCCTGGCTTAGTCAAAGAACTTAGCTCTTTATAGTTACGTAGACGAAATTCTTTTCAACCGTAACGGTGAACTTTGTTAGAGATCTTCTAGCTGGGCCACGTTTTACTGCACCGGAATCAATGTCAAAAAGAGCTCCGTGAGCCTGACAGATAAGATTCTTACCTTCAATTGAGTTAACTGCATACCCATCATGTGTGCAGCGCTGATCGAATGCTCTGAAGACACCCTTCTTAGGCTGAGTAATTAGCACCATCATGTTCTTGGCCGCAGCCACTCTAAAGGAGCTAGCTCCGCCTACTTTTATGGATTTGGTTGCACAGACCTTGTATTTCTTTGATGCTGCTTTAGCGCTATCTGCGATTGAGGTTAGACCTATTGAACCTGCCGCTATGGCAAAACTGGCTAAGAAACTTCGTCTACTTAAGCCAAGAAATGATTGTTTTGGCTCAGGAGTATTAGCTGATGAGCAGTTGTGTGATTCGGTCATGATTTAAGACTAAACAAGACCTGTTGATGACCGCTGGAGATTTGAGTATCTTTTAGATAACTCTCAGCAGATTATCTGCGGCCGCGAAGAACTGCTTGCTTAACTTCAGCAATAGCCTTAGTCACTTCAATACCTCTAGGGCAAGCCTCGGTGCAGTTGAAGGTGGTGCGGCAACGCCAGACACCTTCTTTATCGTTCAAGATATCTAAACGAACTTCAGCTGCCTCATCTCTTGAATCAAAGATAAAGCGGTGAGCGTTGACGATAGCAGCAGGGCCAAAGTACTGGTTGTCTGTCCAGAACACTGGGCAAGAAGTTGTGCAGGCAGCGCAAAGAATGCACTTGGTGGTGTCTTCAAAACGTGCGCGGTCTTCAGGCGACTGGATGCGCTCTGCTGCAGGCTTATCTGATGCAATAAGGAACGGCTTGACATCTCTATACGCCTGGTAGAAAGGTTCCATATCGACTACTAAGTCTTTTTCAACCTTGAGGCCCTTGATAGGTTCAACATAAATAGGTTGAGATATGTCGAGGTCTTTGATCAGGGTCTTACAAGCTAGACGGTTTCTACCGTTGATGCGCATTGCATCTGAACCACAAACACCGTGAGCACATGAACGTCTAAAGGTTAAGCTTCCATCGATTTCCCACTTGATCTTGTGTAGAGCATCAAGAACACGGTCGGTACCAAACATGGTCACATCGAAGTCTTGCCACTTAGGCTCATCATCGTTCTCTGGGTCAAAACGACGAACCATCAGAGTGACGGTAAAGGAAGGGATAGGTGCTATCTCTTTGGTTGCTTCAACAGTTGTGCTCATTAGTACTTACGCTCCATTGGCGGGTAGTTGGTGATTACGACAGGCTTCCACCCGATAGTGATGTCATCTCCTGCTTTATAAGCCATTGAGTGCACCATGAACTTCTCATCATCTCTAGTTTCAAAGTCTTCACGGTAGTGACCGCCTCTGCTTTCACGTCTCTCACGAGCAGTGAAGGCAAGAACTTCAGCAAGGTCTAGCAAGAAACCAAGTTCGATAGCTTCAAGAAGATCTGTGTTGAATCTAAGACCACGGTCTTGAACCTGAATGTTTTCATATCTCTTACGAAGTTCTTTGATCTTGTCTAGAGCTTCGTTCAAAGATTCTTCAGTCCTATAAACCTGAGCGTTCTTATCCATGGTGTCCTGAAGTTCTTTACGGATAACCGCAATCTTTTCAGTGCCACGAGCATTACGCATGTGTTCAATAAGTTTTACAGTTTCAGCAACCGCATCTTCTGGAACATCAACAAATTTTGCATCCTTTGCATACTCAACTGCATAGATACCTGCACGCTTACCGAATACGTTGATATCAAGTAGCGAGTTAGTTCCTAGACGGTTAGCTCCGTGCACAGATACACAAGCACATTCACCGGCAGCATA
>CANKLZ010000057.1 GCA_947483795.1 Micrococcales bacterium
ACTTAAACTTAAGACATGACTGATACTTCTGCTGCCAAGCACCGCCTTATTGAACTAATTAAGGAACTTGCTGTTGTTCACGGCAGAGTGACTTTATCTAGCGGTATTGAAGCTGATTACTATGTTGATCTTCGTAGAGCTACCCTGCACCATGAAGCAGCCCCACTTATTGGACAAGTAATGCTTGATCTTTTGGATACCCATGGTGTTACTGACTTTGTTGCTATTGGTGGTTTGACTATGGGTGCAGATCCTGTTGCAACTGCTGTGATGCATCAGGCTGCAAGTCGCGGCAGAGCCATTGATGCTTTTGTTGTTCGTAAAGCTGCGAAAGCTCACGGTATGGGTAGACAGGTTGAGGGACCTGATGTTAAGGGTAAGAGAGTTGTGGTTGTTGAAGATACTTCAACAACTGGTGGCTCTCCGCTGACTGCTGCTAAGGCTTTAGAGGAAGCGGGAGCAATTGTTGTTGCTGTTGCAACTGTGGTTGATAGAGACACTGGGGCACAAAAAGTAATCGAGGATGCCGGCTATAAATATTTCACAGCCGTCACCCTCGATGACTTAGAACTTCGTTAGCCTTTTTTAGTTAGCTTTCCAATACCGTTAAGTGTCTTGTATTGAATCCAGTCAACTTTTAGTTCTGCTTTTTCAATAGTTTCATCAAGCGCTCCACCATCGAAGTTTCCTCCGGTGGCTAGGTTCAAGATCAGATAGAACTCAGCGTTGAATACCCAGTCCTTAGGAGCGATAGTGCTTCTTCTCTGACCACCAACATATTGGTCATCAACATAGAACTTGATTGAGTTCGGTAACCAGTCCACACGGTAAGTATGGAAACCAGCACTTAGCGGATCGTTGCCAGCTGAGTAGTAGTTACTTAGTGCAGACCCTCCCGAATAGCCAGGTCCGTGCAAGCTAGAAACAGAAACGAATGGGTCTGATCCTCTAGTCTCAACAATGTCAATCTCGCCACAAGAAGGCCAACCATCGCAGGAGGATCTAGGTACACCAAGCATCCAGAAAGCTGGCCACATGCCAACTCCTGCTGTGGTTTGAATACGTGCTGAGATACTGCCGTACTGGAAACCTAATTTCCCACGGGTCACAATCTTTGCGCTTGAGTATAGGCAGTCTAGGTATAGGAAGCAGCGGTACGTCATGTCCGAAGCGTTGCTCTCATCTAGCTTGAGGGCTGTAATAACCAGGTGTCCCTTGCCATTGGTTGAGATATTGGCTGGTTTATTGGTGTAATACTGCTTTTCATTGTTACCCCAGCCGTAGCCATCACCAATGTCATGGGTCCAGTAACGCTTATCTACGCGGGATCCCGCTTTTTCACCAAAGTATTGGGCCCAAAGGAGTCTCTCCTTGGCAGGCTTGGTAACAGTAGGGGCAGTGGCTTGAGCGCTAACGGAACCTAGTGTCAATGACGCTAAGGCGATAGTTGCCACTATAAATCTTCGGCGGACAGTTTTATTCACGGATTACCTCTTCTGTTCCTATGAAATAAGTCTTGGCTGAGAAAGAACAGCAAGAATGATTACTTTTTGGTAACAGTTAGCCTGATAACGCTTTCTCAGATTGCTGAGAAACCGCTTTCACGATTAACTTGTATTACTGTGAAACCGCTTTCGCAGTTTACTACAAACCTTATTATCGAGGACGTAGGCCTCCCCAAATGGTTGTCGCACAACAACCGGCTGGGGAGGCAACAACTCACTAGGAGAATTTTTATGTCAAAGAAGTTGATGTCACTAAAAGCAGCAGCGTTGCTAGCTAGTGCAACACTAACTATGGGCGTTTTAGGGTTCATTTCCCCAGCAGCTGCGGTTGTTGACTGCACCAAGGCAACTGCCAACACCAACGACTGTACTGTTTTGACAGTCAACACTTTCGGTGACGTTATTCAGCCAGCACTGGTAGCTGATTACAGAAAACTTCGCCCAGACATCAAACTAAGCATCAAGAAATCAGATCTTGATGCGCTTAACGGAACTGGTCTATTCACCCAGTGTGCTGCCGGTGGTGCAGGTAACCCTGACATCGCAGCTGTAGAAATTTCATACTCAGGTTTCTGGCGTTCATACCCACAGTGTTTCGTAGATCTTCGTAACCTAAGAAACAAAGACAACAAGAGCGCTAACGACATCAAGAAGGACTACCTTCCGTGGCGCTGGGAGCACGGCGTTGGCTATAACGACAGCGTTATCGGTATCCCGACTGACGTCGGAGGCCTAGAAGTTGCTTACCGTTGGGATCTTTTCAAGAAGGTTGGATTGCCTTATAAGAGAGACGAAGTCAGCAAGGCTTGGAGCACTTGGCCTAAGTTCATTGAATTTGGTAAAAAGTATGTTGCAAAGCTAACTGCTGCTCAGAAGAAAGCAAACGTAGGTTTCATTGACAACGTAGGAACCATCTACCCAGCGGTTATGAACCAGGGAACTGAGAAGTACTACAGAAACAACGGAACAGACCAGGGTCAATTGATTTACAAGACCAACAAGCAGGTCAAACTAGCCTTCGACACAACTGTTGCAGCAAGCAACGCGAAGATCGGAACTCGTATCGGTCAGTTCTCCTCTGACTGGAACGTAGGTATGACTAAGGGAACATTCGCAGCAATGCTTGCTCCAGCTTGGATGACCAGCTACATCAAGGGACAGTCTCCAACTACCAAGGGTAAGTGGGACATTGCAAGTGCTCCTGGTGGCGGTGGAAACATGGGTGGAAGCCAACTAACTATTCCTAAGGGTTCAAAGAACCAGCAGGAAGCTTGGAACTTTATTTCTTGGTACCTAGCTCCTGCACAGCAGTTGAAGGTTTTCGAAATTTACGGTCTATTCCCATCAACACCTTCGCTATACACAAACAAGGCGATCACCGTTGAGAAGGACCCATTCTTCAACAACGCTCCTGTTGGTCAGATCTATGCAACTGGTGTGAAGAAGTTGAAGCCAATCTTCGAAGGAAAGCTCCAGCGCTGTATTGATATGGCAATGGGTTCCGCTATATCACTTGTAGCTAACGGAAAAGAAAAAGTTCCAGCCAAGGCATTCGCAACTGGTATGGCCGCCGCTGGTAAGTGTAAATAGTTAGCTCAAGAAAGATATAAATGTCACAGACAACTGTGGGTAAGGCTCGTGCGAGCAAGCCACCCTCACCCTGGAAACCGGCTAAGCAGCCCAGAAAAGCGAACAACCCTAACGCTGTTCCTTCTCTAAATGGTCGCTGGGGCTATATGTTCATAGCACCGTTCTTTGTGATGTTCCTTATCTTTGGTCTAGCGCCAATTATTTACTCCATCTACATCGCATTCTTTAATTGGGATGCTTTGGGTACTCAGGAGTTCATTGGTTTAGCTAACTTCTCCGAACTATTTATTGACACTAGATTCTGGAATGCTCTAATCAATACTTTGGACATCTGGTTGCTTTCAACAATTCCAATGTTGATCATGTCAATCGGACTTGCTGCAGTGTTGCACAACCCAGCTCTAAGAGGATCTACTTTCTTCAGAACCATTCTTCTGGTTCCAAACATCACATCTGTTCTAGCAATCGCTATCGTGTTTGGTCAGCTGTTTGGTAGAGACTTTGGAATGGTAAACATCATCATTGGAGCTCTTGGTTTTGAGCACATCGACTTCGTCCAAGGCACTACTTCTAGCCACGTTGCTATTGCATCCATGATTGTGTGGCGTTGGACCGGTTACAACGCTCTAATCTTCTTAGCAGCGATGCTTGCAATTCCAAATGAGCTTTACGAATCAGCATCCCTTGATGGTGCAGGTAAGTTCAAGCAGTTCATTTATGTAACCCTGCCTAGCCTTCGCAACACTATTACCTTCGTGTTAATCGTTGGAACTATCGGTGGGCTTCAGGTCTTTGCTGAACCTTTGATTCTCGGTGGATCTTTCAACGGTGGTGACTCAGGTCAGTTCTCAACTTTGACTCTGTTCTTATTCGAGCAAGCATTCGTTGCTTATAAGTGGGGCTATGCAGCTTCCATTGGAATCATGATCACAGTTATTGTCGCAATCGTTTCTGTAATCAACTTCTACATCACTCGCAAGATTGCAGGTGATGGAAGATGAGTCAGGCAGAAGTGTTAGAACAGACTAGGTTGAAGCCAACGCGCAGAAGAAAGCCAAGATGGCAGCGCATGGGCGTAGGTGGATATATCGCTCTTGGTATCGTTACTTTCCTATCGCTATTTCCTTTCTACTGGATGTTTATCGTTGCTTCAAACGGAACAGATGAGATCAGCAAGATTCCACCAACGCTAGTTCCAGGTCCTCGCTTCTTCACAGTTGTTAGTAACGTTTACGAAGCGCTACCCCAGTTCAATCAGGCACTTTTAAACACCGTTTATGTTGGAACTGTTGTTGCTCTTGCTCAAGTCTTTTTCTCAGCTATTGCTGGTTTTGCTTTTGCGAAGTTGAACTTCAGAGGTCAAAAGTTCATGGTGCTCTTTGTTATCTTGACCATGATGTTGCCAAGCCAGCTTGGAATTATTCCTTTGTTCATCCTGATGGGAAACCTAGGTTTGATTGACTCACTAGGTGCGCTGATTATTCCTGCTCTTGTAACAGCATTCGGAGTTTTCTGGATGCGACAGGTTATTGATGCTCAGGTTCCTAACGAGTTGCTTGAAGCTGCCAGCATCGATGGCGCTGGTGTGTTCCGTGCATACTGGAGCATCGTTGTTCCAATTATTTCGCAGAGCGCTTTCGTTCTTGGCTTGTTCTCGTTCCTTGCAACATGGAACGATTTCCTCTGGCCACTGCTTGTACTTAATACTCCAGAGAACTTCACAGCTCAGGTTGCTGTGAACCAGTTGAAGAGCAGTTATGCCATTGACTACGCATTGAACATGGGTGGAGCATTCCTATCAACTGCACCGCTACTGATTTTGTTTATCTTTGTTGGTAGAAGACTTGTGCGCGGTGTTATGGATGGGGCAGTGAAGGGTTAGTCATGGGTTTTCCAGAAGATTTCAATTGGGGTAGTGCGACCGCCTCTTACCAAATTGAAGGTGGCTTTGATGATGGTGGAAGAACACCGAGCATCTGGGATACCTTCTCCAAGACCCCTGGCAAAGTAGTTAACGGTGACACAGGCGATGTTGCCTGTGATCACTACCACCGCTACCCAGAAGACATCAAGATCATGAAGGATCTTGGTATTCAGTCGTACCGTTTCAGTCTCGCATGGCCAAGAATCATTCCTCAGGGAACTGGTTCTAGTAATAAGCACGGTATAGATTTCTATGACCGTCTAATTGATGGACTATTAGAAGCAGGCATTCAGCCAACAGCAACTTTGTATCACTGGGACTTGCCTCAGGTCCTTCAAGATAAAGGTGGCTGGGCTAACAGAGATATCGTTCAACAGTTTGCTGACTATGCAACTGTTGCTGCGGAAAGCTTTGGTGATCGTGTTGCGAACTGGATTACTATCAACGAACCTTGGTGTGTTACCTGGTTAGGTAACTTTGTTGGCGTTCACGCACCAGGACTAAAAGATCTAGAAACAACTGTTGCTGTTGCTCACCACACCGCACTGGCTCACGCAGAAGCTACTCGTGCCCTTCGTGCAGTTAGACCAGAGATTCGTAGCGGTATTACTTTGAACATGACCAACTACCGTGTTGATGATGAGAAGAACCCAGAGCTATTAGAACTTCGTGAGTACTGGGATTCAAACATCAACAAGTGGTGGATGGATGC
>CANKLZ010000058.1 GCA_947483795.1 Micrococcales bacterium
AAATAAAGCCGAAGAGGGAGAGTTTGCTGTGTCGAATGACAAAATTACTAAGAGGTCTCATTGCCTCAAGTCTAAATTGTTTACCTAGGAAAGAAATCAAAATTGAAGAACATTAACAGGAACCAGCGAGCTACCTTCTTCTTTGCTGTCGCTGCAGTTGGTCTAGTTACCGCTTGGTACTTCAATTCGGTTGCAATTCTCAAAGCTCAGGACTATTTCGGTTCATGGTTTGGCACTGAAGTGGATCTGGTGCTCTCTTTTGATCTCCTAGTTACCGCGTTTGCAGCTGTTCCGTTTATGTTTATCGAGTCAAAGCGCATCGGCATGAAGCACATCATCTGGTACGCGCTATCAGGATTCGTCACAGCGATAGCCTTTGTATTTCCATTCTGGTTAGCTATGCGTGAATTACATCTTTCGCGATTAGAAGCTGGTGCTTCGGTACCTAGAAGATCATCTAATCGATTACACAGTGTGCCAGTAGGTAGCGGTAGTCCGAAAGGAATTATTGAAACTTTTATATTTGAAGGAAGACGCATCGATGTTTGGGTTCCTGAGTTTCATGATGAACTAACACCATTGGTAGTAGCTCACGACGGTGGAAACTTTCTTATGGATGTTTCCGAAACTTGGAACGGTCAGAATTGGGGAATACCTGAAGCTATATCAACTGGTCGAATAGTTGCCGGTGACAAGGTAGGCGGCAGATTACCAATCTTTGTTGGAGTGCATAGAGTTGACGACTCGCAAAGAATGAGTGAACTAATTCCTGAAGACTTCCTAAAGTCTCACCCACACCTACTGAATTCAGTTGACCCTATTCATCGTCCCGCAGAAATCGTATACAGAGGAAATGAATACCAAGATCTATTGGCTCTTCGTCTCGTGCCTGAGATAGCCAATAGATATTCCTTACAACTAGATCCATCAAGAACAGCACAGCTAGGAGCAAGCCTTGGTGGTCTTGCAACTATCTATGGAATTATGAAACATCCAGAGGTCTTCGGAACTGCTCTTGGTTTATCAACGAGCTGGCCACTAGGTGGCCAAGAACTTATCGACATTATTGTGCAGGGTTTAGGTGAACCAGGTGCTGTTCGGATCTATAGTGACTGTGGCACCACAGAGCTAGATGCTTCTTATTTCCATTGGCACTTCAAGTTTGTTGAGGCTATGGATAAGGCTGGTTGGGTAAGAGATGTTATTTACAAAGCGGAGCTATGGCCTGGCACCGGTCACAAAGAATCTTGGTGGGCTCAAAGAGTTGAGCATCCAATCAACTGGTGGCTTAACTCTTAACCTAGAGGGTCTTCATTCACTAGAGATCTTGCACCGCTCATGAATTCAACAACTGTTGGATCTACTTGAATATCTTTCAACCTAATTGCTTTAGTTAGATACAAACCCTCAAGTGATCGCACTCTACTCAATGCCACATATGTGTGACCGGAAGAAAAAGCTCCGCTACCCATATCGATTGTCACTTCATCGTAGGTTTGTCCCTGTGATTTGTGCACAGTAACAGCCCAGGCAAGTCTTAGTGGAATCTGACTAAACTCGGCTTGGATTTCTGGAACTAAAGTTTCAACAAACTTTCCTGTTTCCTCATTGAAGTCTTCTTCAACTAGGTATCGCACTTTCTGCCAAGTGCTAACACCGACAGTGTGAATTTCGTTATCTGCTTCGACTAGAACTTGATTGCCTTCACCAAAGGAAACTACTTTTCCAATAGTTCCGTTAACCCAACGCCAGCTCATGGCACCATCAGAATTCTTTATTGGTTTCTGATCATCATTCTTGATGAACATAACCTGAGCACCGACCTTGAGTCTTAGTTCAGACTCAGCAGGCAACGTTGATCCAAATGAGCTTGCATCGCCAGATGCAAAAGATGATTTGAAAACTTTCTCTTCTGTTTGCAGTGTTGCAAGTCTTGCAAAGTTCACATTGTCCACTGCTGTGTTAACCGTTGCTAAGCGAATGACATTGTCGTGAGGAGGGAATCTGTTACCGGCCTGGTTGATTCGATCAACTATTTCTTGACTCACTTCACCAACACGAATTGAATTCAAGATTTGTTTGAACTCTGGATCTCTTTGTCTAAAGATTTCAACTAGTTCAAAGATCTCCATGCGCTCACTGAGCCAGACTTTGGCATCAAAGAACCACTGTGATCTATATTCCATGTCGTGAAGCTTTGCTAGTTCTTCACCTCGAGCTGGCACTGGTGCTAGTTGGTAAGGGTCTCCAAACATAACTACCTTGCAGCCACCAAAAGGAACCTTAGGTTTACCTCTAGCTGTCTTTAGAGCAACGTCAATAGCGTCCATTAGGTTTGCTGAAACCATTGAGACCTCATCGATGACGAGCATGTCTATTTCTCTAAGAACTTCGCGCTGTCTTCTGCCAAGGTGCTTGGCTACATCACCTGCAGTAAGAGCACCAAAGGGAAAGCCAAACAGAGAGTGGATTGTTATGCCGCCTACGTTGTATGCAGCAACTCCTGTTGGAGCACAAACAACAACCTTCTGGCCTGTGTTGTCTCTTAGATAGCCGAGGAGAGTCGACTTACCCGTTCCAGCTCGACCGGTAACAAAGACTGTTTGACCGTCTTTCTCTATGTATTGATATAGAGCGAGTTGTTCTTTGGAGAGTTTGATTGTCGACAATTAGTTCCTTGGTTCTTCTTTGCGTTTTGCTAGAGCGTCTAGCATACGGTTGTATTCAGCTAAATCTTCGTTGCCACTTCTATCGCTAGCTCTATCGAGTCGCTTAGCGTCTCTGGCATCTGATCTAGCCCATTGAATAGCAACGATGATAGTTATCGCTGCTGTTGGTAGCTCACCTATTCCCCAAGCAATAGCACCACCAGTTTGTTGATCAGCTAGCGGGTCTTGACCCCAGGTTCTTCCCATTGCTCCAAACCAGTCAGCAAGTAACAAGGTGTTTGAACTCATGATTGCTAAACCGAAGAAAGCATGGAAGGCCAGAGTTCCAATTAGAAGCATGAGTCGCTGAGGATAACCAAAGCGTGACGGTCCTGGATCAATTCCTATCAGTGCTTGAACAAATAGGTAACCAGTAATCACAAAGTGCACAATCATCCACTGGTGACCGATGTGCTCTCTTGTTGCCCAGCCAAAGATTGGTGTGAAGTAAAACACAACCAGAGAGCTAGCAAAGAGTATTGCTGAGACAATTGGGTGAGAAATGAACTGAGCGTACTTAGTTTGAACAGCCCACAGCACCCACTCTCTTACCCCTCTTGAATCGTCCTGACGTTTTGCAACGGCTCGCGCAAGTAATGTGACTGGTGCACCTGGTACCAACAGGACTGGAACAACCATAGTTAGCAACATGTGTGCCAGCATGTGTGCACTAAATAGATACTGCTCGTAAGCACTGAAGTATCCGTTAGTTACATAAGCAAGTAGCGCTACTCCTGCTAACCAAGAAGCTGTTCGGCTCCAAGACCAAGTGTCACCACGCTGTCTTAATCTCCAAACTCCCACTAAATAGAACATAGCCAGTGAGCCAGTGATGAGTAGCCAAAGGATGTCTGGTTTCAAAGTTGTAGCCCAGGTCCACATAGTCGGCTCTGGAGGCAACTTGGATCCAGTGAGTATTTCAGCTGGAGTGAGGTCCCCCATTGGAAAATCAGATACTGGATTAGCGGTTCTAGCTAGAGCAGAACCCAGACCAATAGCGATACCGAAGATCACAAACTCAAGTGCAACTATGTTCCAAAACTTTTTAGCATTTTCTTGTAATTCGCCGATGAGCTTTCTTCTATGAAGGGCTCCAATAATTCCTAGAAGGATAAATGCAACTGTCTTGAGTAACACCACTTGGCCATAGCCAGTAGTAAAGAGGTTCTCAATTGTGCCTATACGTATTTGAGCAGATGCGAATCCAGATATGATAACTAGCGCAAAGCCCGCCAAGGCTAAAGATGAGAATCTCTTTACTATGTCAATCGCTTGTTCTGCACGATATGCAAACACCACGGCTACTAATCCACCAACCCAGATGCTGATACCGACTAGGTGCAAACCTAAAGAGTTAACTGCCATGGCATGGCTTGCAGAACCAGCTGAATGACCGCTTAGCGCTACAGGAACTAGAGACGCCAATCCAATAGCTGCACAAACAGCAACGCTAAATAGTTTTCTGACTAGGAGAGTCAGTATCGATAAAACAAATGCAGCCAAAATGTTGAGGCCAAGCATTTGACCTAGTTCGATGTCAGTTATGAAAATGAAGAGCTGATCGGCGAATGTCGCATCGAGTGAAAACTCTGAACCGGTCACCATTAGGAAAGTTGAGAGCAAATAAGCAGTTCCAGCTAGTGCCCAAATGGCTGAGGCCACTGCGGAAACTGAAAGTGTTTTTGTGAAAGCTTTACTTTTTGTTCCAAGTGCAAAGGCAACGAAGACTAGAGATCCGATTGCTATGGCTTGTGCCACATTACTTATTGATCTAAATGAAGGTGTTCCCCAGCGGAGAAAATCCCCGGTATCCCCAAGTTCGCTTGGTGTTGCAGCACCACCGGTGATCATTCCGACAATCAAACCGAGAGCTGAGCCCACTATTAGTAGGCAGGTTACTGCTACCCAGTTAATAGTTTTGATTGTGGTCATTGAACAAGCCTAAGTTAAAGCAAAACGACGCACCGAAGTGCGTCGCCTGCTTGTGTAACTAAAGATTACTTAACAGCTGCCTTTAGCTTGCTTCCAGCTGAGACCTTTACGGTGTTTGAAGCTGCAATCTGGATAGTTGCACCAGTCTGTGGGTTACGGCCTGCGCGTGCTGCACGGAAACCCTTCTCTACTGACAACCAACCTGGGATTGTTACTTTGTCGCCCTTAGCAACTGTTGTTGCGATGGTCTCGAAGAAAGCGTCAACGATACGGTTAACTGCTGCCTGTGACTCACCGGTGTGGCTTGCGATTGCGGCTACTAGGTCGCTCTTGTTTAATGCTGGCATGTTGTCCTCCTGGACTATATAAAGATTCATTTTGGAACTTCGTACTTCACCCTATACGCCTAAATACCGCGTGTTTATTAGGGTTTCGGCGTGTTGCGGATAACTCTTTAGAAATAAACCCTGTGAATAAGCGGATTTTCAGCCATTTAAGCAGAAAATCCGCTGCCTTTCGACAGCGGATCTCTAGAAAACTAAAGGATTACCAAGAAGACTTGGTGATACCTGGTAGCTCGCCCTTGTGAGCCATGTCGCGGAAACGGACACGAGATACACCGAACTTGCTTAGAACACCACGTGGACGGCCATCGATAGCATCTCGGCTACGGACGCGTGTAGGTGATGCATTACGAGGAAGCTTCTGTAGGCCTAGACGTGCAGCTTCACGCTGGTCGTCTGTTGAGTTTGGGTCAACCAAAGCCTTCTTTAGTGCTAGACGCTTTTCTGCGTAGCGCTCAACAACAACCTTGCGTTGTTCGTTGCGGGCAATCTTGCTCTTCTTAGCCATTTTTAGCGCTCCTCGCGGAATTCAACGTGCTTACGCACAACTGGGTCGTACTTCTTTAGCACGATACGGTCTGGGTCGTTACGACGGTTCTTACGGGTTACGTATGTGTAACCGGTGCCCGCTGTGGATTTCATCTTGATGATTGGACGAATGTCTCTGTCTTTAGCCATGGTCTATTCCTT
>CANKLZ010000059.1 GCA_947483795.1 Micrococcales bacterium
AACTTTGAACTAACCGGTATTGCTCCAGCACCTCGTGGTTTGCCTCAGATCGAAGTTACCTTCGACATCGATGCAAACGGTATCGTGCACGTATCTGCTAAGGACAAGGGAACTAACAAGGAACAGTCAATGACTATTACCGGTGGTTCTTCATTGTCTAAGGAAGACATCGAGCGCATGGTTAAAGACGCAGAAGAGCACGCAGCTGAAGATAAGAAGCGTCGCGAAGAAGCAGATACTCGCAACCAGGCAGAGCAGATGGTTTACCAGATCGAGAAGTTGATCAAGGACAACGACCAGAAGCTATCTGAAGAAGTAAAGACAGATGTGCAAGCAGATGTTGATGCTCTAAAGACTGCACTTGCCGGCGAAGACTTCGATGCAGTGAAGTCAGCTCTTGAGAAGCTAACTGAATCACAGACTAAGTTGGGCGAAGCCATCTACGCTGCTGCATCGCAAGAAGCAGAGCAGGAAGCTCCTTCAACTGAAGATGTGGTCGATGCTGAAGTAGTCGACGAAGAAGAAGAGAAGAAGTAATGTCCGAGGAGAACGAGTCAGTGCCTAATGGCACTGACTCACCTCAGGATCCGCTAGATGCTGAATTACAAGATCTAGTTGAAGAAACAGGGCCTATCAGCAAGGAAGCAGAGCTTCTGGCTGATTTGCAAAGGCTTCAGGCTGAGTTTGTGAACTTCAAGACTCGTGTTGAAAGAGATAGAGATGTTTCTCGCAACGCGGCTATTGCTGAAGTCATCAGAGCGTTCTTACCCGCATTCGATGACCTTTCTTTAGCTGAAGCTCACGGCGATCTTGAGGGTTCACCTTTTGCTGCAGTTCTAAACAAGCTGCGTAATGGTGGAGATAAGTTCGGTCTTGAGGTCTTTGGTGCAAAGGGTGACAAGTTTGATCCTGAATTACACAATGCTTTAGTTCAAACACCATCGGCAGATGTGAGTGAGAATGTTATTGCAGATGTAATCTCGCCTGGATACAAACTAGGTGATCGTCTTATTCGTCCAGCAATGGTTGCAGTTTTTATACCTGAAGAGAAGTAATAACTTATGGCAAGTCAAGATTGGTTAGAGAAGGACTTCTATAAAGTTCTTGGCGTCGCTAAAGATGTTCCTGAAGCAGATCTCAAGAAGGTTTATCGAAAGTTAGCTAGAAAGCATCACCCTGATTCAAATCAGGGAGATGCCAAAGCTGAAGCAAAGTTCAAAGAAATCTCTGAAGCATATTCGGTTCTCTCAGATAAAGATCAGCGCAAAGAATACGACCAGTTCAGAGCTATGGGTGGTGGCGCAAGATTCACAGCTCCTGGCGGTGGGCAATCTAATGCAGGTTTTGAAGATGTTTTTGCAAACTTGTTTGGTGGTGGTGGCCGAGGCTTTGGTGGTTTCGGTGGTCCAATGCCAGGTCAGGATCTAAGTGCAACTACTGAACTTGCCTTCATTGATTCTGTTAATGGGACAACAATAAAACTGAACTACTCAGGCATGGATCCAATCAATGCCAAAATACCTGCGGGTGTTTTAGATGGTCAGAAGATTAAGCTGCGTGGCAAAGGTGCAGCTTCACCCAACGGTGGCCCTAATGGAGATTTGGTAATCACCATCACTGTGAAACCTCATCCAGTTTTCTCTCGAGATGGGTTAAATCTTCGATTGACTGTTCCGGTAACTTTTGCTGAAGCTGTTTTAGGTGCAACTATTTCTGTGCCAACTCTTGGTGGTGACCCAGTGAAACTAAAAGTTGCACCGAACACTCCTAATGGAAGAGTTCTTCGCGTTAAAGGTAAAGGTGTCACCACAACTAAAGGTGTTGGCGATTTACTTGCAAGTGTTGAGGTACTAGTTCCATCACATGTTTCTGAAAAGGCTGCTAAAGCATTAGCTGAATTTGATGAGCTACTGCCTAAAGAGGATCCACGTGCAGACCTACTTAATAAGGCAGGACTACTCTGATGAATGATATAGATCCAGATGCACCTATCCTGACTATCGCAGCAGCAGCTGAGTTAGCCAGAATGCATCCGCAGACGCTGAGACAATATGACCGCATGGGATTAGTCAGACCTAGCAGAACCATCGGTCAATCAAGAAGATATACGTTGCGCAATGTGAGCCAATTGGCTGAAGTCGCCAAGTTGTCTAATGAAGGTGTTTCTCTAGTAGCTATCAAAAGAATCATGGATCTAGAAAACCAAGCTGTTGAACTCAAGAGCAGGGTCACAGAACTAGAGAACCTTGTTGAGCGGTTAGCCTCAACTCAACCAGGGGCAAGAGTATTTGCCGTTGGGGACTCAGGAACCATCTCCCTGCCTTCGGGTAAGAGAGCTAAGAAATCCAACGCTGTTGAGGTCTGGCGCGATAAGGAAGCGCTCTAATCAGGAGACATGTTTCAACGTGATTAGGTGGCTTCGGTAAAATGAATAACTATGAGCCCTAAAGAAGAACTAAGCGAATCCCAGGTAAGTTATGCCTAATTTCCTGACTCGTATGGGTAAGAGACCAAAAACTACCGAAAACTACACCTTAATTCTCGGCTGGTCTAACCGTATTTACCCAATCTTGCAAGAACTAGCGATAGCCAATTCAAATGTTCGAAAACCAAGAGTTGTTATTCTTAGTAAGCACTCTATTGAATACATGGAAGCTGAGCTTCAATTTAGAGTAAGAAAACTAGGGAAGCTCAAAGTAATCACTCGAACTGGTGAACCCAACAATTCTGCAGATCTAAACAGCGCAAATTTCTCTAGAGCAAAGTCAATCATTGTTCTAGCCAGCGATGCCGATCTTGGCCCTATCGTTGCTGCAGTCCAGGCAGCTGATGCAAACAGCAATATCAAAATTGTTGCCGAAATTGAAAATGCCAGCGCTGGTTTGGCCCTAACAACATCCACCGAGGGGCGGGTAATCACAGTTCGCTCACAGGAGCTCATCGCTCGAGTGACAGCGTGGGCTTCAAGAAGTGCGGGTTTAGCGTCAGTTGTTTTAGACCTCCTTGATTTTGATGGCGATGAAATCTACTTCGCTGATGTCCCTGCTCTTTTTGGTAAGACATACGCTGATTCATTACTAGCTTTCAACACAGCGAGTGTGATTGGTTTACTCAAAAGCGATGGGACAGTACTTCTAAACCCAACTCAGGACACAGTAATTGATCCCGGAATGAAGATAATTGCAATTGCTGAGGATGACGACAAGGTTGTTTATACCGGTGTTAGAGAAGATATTGCTAAGAGCAAGGTGACTGATCTAGCTAAGCGAACTCAAATTGAAGGTCGGTTATTAATTATCGGTTGGTCACCACTTGGAAGAGCAGTTCTGACTGAACTGTCCAAGTTCCTACCCGAAGGCTCTGCGGTTCACATCGTGGCGCAAGAGAGATACGTTGATATCCCAGAACTGGTTGATCTAATCTTTGGTGACTTAGATGTGACATTTGAAGCTGGGACTGAGGATTTGGCTCAACTAAATAAAGTGGATAAAGACAAGTCGTACAACGCAATCATCGTGCTTGGCTACCGCCAAGGAGTTAGTGAATCTGAAGCAGATACACTAACCATCGCTACCGTGTCGAAACTAAAGCGCATCTTTCAGGAATCAGGCCGTGAGGGTAACTCAACAAGGCTTGTTGCTGAAATCCTTGACTCTAGAAAGAGTGAACTAGCTAGTGTTGCTGCTGTTGATGATCTAGTTGTTAGCGACTCACTAGCTGCATTACTCATTGCTCAAATAAGTGAGAACCCAGCGCTTGCTCCAGTGTTTGAAGATCTCTTCGATGCTGAAGGTGCAACTCTAAATGTTAGAGACATCACAGACTACGCAAAACTTGGCAAGTCAGTCTCGTTTGCCGAGCTAGTAGCTACTGCTCGTAATCACGGTGAATCAGCTATTGGCTATCGCTTAGGTTCAGGAGCTGGTGCGGAAGGGTCAACAGGTGTTGTGCTTAACCCTTCAAAGACCAGTGAGTTTGTTCCTGTTGCAGGAGACTCTCTAGTTGTGATTGGTGACCTTAGCTAATTGAGTCAACTCTCTCAGCTCAGAAAAGATCTAAGAGCTGTCTCTTCCAAAGAGTGGGCAGTAGGTTCTGATAAGACGAAAGTCTTTGGCGAGGACTCTTATGGTGCTGGAGATTTGTTCTTAGGTGTAACGGTTCCTGATACCAGGCTCATCGCTAAGAAGTTTAAGGACTTACCTAACGAGGAGTTAGTTGAATTAGCGAACTCCAAGTATCACGAGGAGCGTCTAACAGCACTGGTGATCTTGAATCACAGGTATTCAAAGGCTAAGGATGATGCTGAACGTATTCAACTTTTCGAGTTCTGGATAGATCTAGTCAAGAACTACAAGGTCAATAACTGGGATCTGATTGACGCTAGTGCTCCATACATGGGAGAGATACTAACAAGGCACCTAGGCTATGGAGCACCATTTCTTAGAGCCCTTTCTAAGTCAGAGAACCTATGGGAAAGAAGAGCTTCCATAATTCTTACTTTGCCGCTTATCCGAATCGGTAAGTTTGGACCCACCCTAGCGATGGCTAAGGAATCACTAACCGATGAACATCACCTTATTCATAAGGCTGCAGGTTGGATGCTTCGCGAGGTGGGTAAGCGAGATCAAGATCTTCTAACCGAGTTCCTCTTGAAACATAAAGCCAAGATGCCGAGAACAATGCTTAGGTATGCAATTGAAAAGTATTCTGAGAAAGAACGCAAAGCGTTTCTAGCTACAGACTAGATTTCTTTAATCGATATCAACAACAACAGGGACGTGATCTGAAGGGCCTTCGCCTTTTCTTTCATCTCTGACAATCTCTGCTGACTGAACTCGTTCAGCGAATGCGTCGTTACCTAATATGAAGTCGATTCTCATTCCTTCATCTTTAGGGAATCTAAGTTGTTGGTAATCCCAATATGTGTAACCATCTGGAATAAGTGGTCTAACAACATCTTGCAAACCTATTTGTTCGAATGCACTGAATGCATCTCGTTCTGCTTCTGAAACATGTGTTGAACCAATGAATGCATCCATGTCCCAAACATCTTTATCTAGTGGAGCGATATTGAAATCTCCCATTAGAGCTAGTGCTTGATCTGGTTCATTTTCTAACCATTCAGCTGTTACTGCAGCTAATCTGTCCAACCATTCAAGCTTGTATGTGTAGTGAGGGTCATCAAGAGTTCTACCGTTAGGAACGTATAGAGACCAGAGTCTCACATCACCGAAGGTTGCTCCTATTGCTCTGGCTTCTTGAGCTGTTTCAGGACCGAAGCCTGGCATGCCTGGAAAACCTATTTCAACATCTTCTGCTGGTATTTTGCTTGCGAATGCGACACCATTCCACTGGTTCAGTCCATGAAGAACTACATGATATCCAGCGTCAGTGAAGGCCTGCATAGGGAACTGCTCGGGCTTGCACTTGATCTCCTGCATGGCAAGAACATCTATATCTGCTCGTTGCATCCAGTCGATTACACGGCCGACACGGGTTCTAATTGAGTTCACGTTATGAGTTGCTATGCGCATTACTTAAACTTAAGACATGACTGATACTTCTGCTGCCAAGCACCGCCTTATTGAACTAATTAAGGAACTTGCTGTTGTTC
>CANKLZ010000060.1 GCA_947483795.1 Micrococcales bacterium
AAACACTGCGGTAAATAGCACAGCAAACCAAACTTCAAAATCAACAGGTGCTTGGTAGCCATCTGGCAATGCACCGATCCAACAGAGAGCTGCAACAGTGACTAACTGGATTACTGTGAGGGCATAAACATCTTTGCCCGGTGACCATTTACCAAGGCCCACGATGTGAAGTGCAAAACCAAGTGCGCAAAGAATGGTCCATATTTGACCGAAGTCAAAAGATGCATCTTTGATGGTGATAAAACCTAAGCCAACTGTTGCAAGAACTGCACCAAGGGCAACTATGGAATTTGGTCTTCTCTTGAAAAGTATCCAAATCAGTATTGGTGTGAGGATTACATAAAGTCCTGTGATGAAACTTGTGATGGCAGCTGTTGAAAGAGTAAGTCCAATGGTTTGAGTTACATAACTAAAACCAAGAACAGCTCCGAGGATGACTCCATAGAGCAGTGTTGGACCTCTGAAAGCTTTTAGGATCTGGGGCTTAACAGCAATCATTAGCGCAGAGGCTATTGTGAATCTGATGGCTAGGAAATCAAAGACTGGAATCTTTTCCATAGCTGGCTTCATCACAACAAATGAAGCACCCCAAGCGATGGTTACAAACAACAATGCAAGTATGGCCAGAGTTGTTTTCTTCATTACCCCAGTCTATTTGTGGCGTTTGATCTTGGTGTTGTGGGCAATGTGCTTGACCATGCTAGGAAAGACCAATCCGTGCATAGGTAGCACAGTTAACCAGTAAAAGTGCCCAAACAAGCCCTTAGGGACGAAGAGGGCTCTTTGAATTACTTTTGTGCCGCCGTCAGGAGTTGATTCAGCATTCCATTCCAGCCAAGCAAGCCCCGGCATCTTCATTTCTGCTCTAAGTCTGAGTAGATGTGGTCTATCAAGAGCCTCTACTCGCCAGAAGTCCAATGCTTCACCTTCGATAAGGAAGTAAGGATCACGTCTGCCTCGTCTAAGGCCTACTCCACCAACTAGACGATCCTGCAAACCACGAAGTTCCCAAGCCCAGGTAGCGGTTGAATAACCGTTATCTCCACCGATGGATTCGATTCTCTGCCAGACCTTGTCGATTGGGTCTTTAGTTATTTCAGTTCTAACGTCTGAGTAAAGAGTTCCACCAGCCCAAGTTGGGTCAGTAGGTAGCGGCTCGCTTGGGCCACCCTGCAAAGCTGCGTTAGACCAGCGGGTTTCAACGTTAGCTTCCTTGATGCGGGTCAGAGCTAAGGCAACGGCTGCCTTGAAAGTTATTAGGCCACCTTTAGGGTCTGGAATGTATTTCTTGATTGAGTCATTTGCACAAACAACTTCATTCTTCAAACTGTCGATAAGTCTTCTTGCTAGTGTGATGGGAACTGGTGTGACAAGTCCCACCCAAGCACTTGAAAGTCTTGGCGTTAGTACCGGTAATGGCATGATGAGTCTCTTGCGAAGCCCTGCAGCTTCGGCATACTGCATCATGAGTTCTTTATATGTAAGAACCTCTGGACCACCGATGTCAAAGAAGTCATTGATCTCTTCTTTGATTCCAGCAGCGCCAACCAGATATCTCAAAACATCTCTAACTGCAATTGGTTGAATTCTCACAGTCACCCATTTAGGTGTAACCATCACAGGAATTCTTTCCGTTAGATAACGCAACATCTCAAATGATGCTGAACCTGAACCAATAACAACACCCGCGCGAAGCTCAACTGTTGGAACTCCAGAGCCTCGGAGGATTTCTCCTGTTTCTGCTCTTGATGACAGGTGAGCGCTCAGTGTGCTCTGACTATCAGCCATGCCACCTAAGTAAACAATTCGCTTTACATTATTCTTTTTGGCCATCTTGCCAAAAGTTGTAGCCCACTCTTTTTCTAGTCTTTCAAAGTCTTCTCGCACGTGAAGAGCATGAAGTAGGTAATAAGCAACATCTACACCGTGAAGGGCTTTATCAACTTCAACTTCATTCTGAGCATCACCTTCAACTACTTCAACTTGGTTGAACCAAGGGTAGCTGGTCAATCTCTCAACATGGCGAGCCATGACTCTAACTCGGTAGCCCTGTAACAATAGTTCTCTAACTAAACGTCCACCGATGTAGCCGGTGGCTCCGGTTACTAAACACAGAGCTGGCTTGCCATCGGAAGCAAGCATCACAGGAAGGTCTTTGGCTATTTCATTGTTCATTTAGAGATCTGCTCCTTGATACCTTCGGCTGTATTACGTGTAGGGGGCTTCTGTTCGCCTGCTTCAATAGCTATTGGCAGATTGTTTTCAAATGGAGCTAACGGGCAGGTAGCAAAATCTGTATACGCACAAGGGAAGTTACCCGAGTAGTTGAAATCAAGAATGAATGAGTTATCGCTCTGATGCGAAGCAGTCACTGATCTTCCAGTTCCGTATGAAAGATTTCCAGAAGTTGCATCTTTGAAATAGACAACTAGATCATCGCTGTCCGCTTTATCAAAAGCAGTTAGTTCATAGTTTTTGCCTTCATATTCGAAGGAGAGTTTTCCAGGAGAGACGTAAGCGCTGGTCATGCCTTCAACCACTGTGCCAACTACAACTTCCTTATGGGCATAATGGGCTACGAATGTCGCATTGAAACTGAACTGTGGGTTGTAGTTAGGCGTGTGAATACCTTCGAATTCTTTCAGCATTGGTGAATTAGGATCTCTAGGTCTAAGGACAACTTGACCTGCACGACTAGCTAATTCAACCCTGATGCCATCGAGATCAAAGACTGTTTCAGCTCCTTGGGGGACAGTCCAGGTGTGTTCACCCATGGAACTATCGACTACGTGAACTGTGTGATCTTCAGCAGACCAGACTCCAGAAAGTCCCTGAACCCATTGGGGTTCATGGTTCAACCAAACTAGGTTGGTGATAGCCAAAAAGCCCTGCGGGTTGGCAAAAAAGCGGTTACGGGATTCTTTCCAGTCAAGCCATGACTGCGGTGAATTATTCATGTTCAAAGACTAATCGTCAAAAGCAGGTGCAACTGATTCGATGGCAACAATTTTTGCCTTCTTCTTGCCAGAAGCAGTCGACATGTGCAGGACAAATAGTTGAGCCGGCTTCATGCTTAGAACTTCGTCCAAGTCTTTACGCTGGTCCTTATTTCCATACTCCCCGAGAGCATTGACAATTGTGGGAAGGGCAGGTCGGTGACTGCAAATAACCGAACCTTTGCCGCCTTCAACTAGCTTGTCAATCAGTTTGGCTGTGCGCTTAGGGCCGTTTTTAGCGCCTAGTTCGCTCAGTTGTGAACGTTCAGCATGCTTGACCTTGTACTTGTGCAGATATGGGAGAACCGTGTCCATGCAACGCTTCCAGCTGCTGGTCACGACCAATTTAGGAGCATAGGCGTTGAGCGTGTTAGTCAAAGCGGCTGCCTGCACCAATCCAGCTGGCAGTAGTGGGCGAGTTGCTTCACCTTTCTTCCACTGATCTCTAGGTGTGGCCTTGGCATGGCGAAGAATGATTATTGGTTTGGTCTCGAGGAGATCTGCATCGTGAAGTTCGAGTAAGGCGTCGAGTGGATCGTGGTCGTGCTTATAGCTCAGTATCTTTTTAGCTTGGGAAGCTAACACCCATTTGACCGAACTAACCTCAACATCAGGTTTGAAGTCCTGCTTTCGCAGAGCTGAGTCAGAAACCTGGGCTGACCAGTAGTGAACAACTTTCTTTATACCTTTAGGTAAGTCGTACTGAATCTCAGAGAGTTTCGGGCCAAGAGCAACTTTGATTCCGGTTTCTTCTTTTATCTCACGAACAGCAGCTTCACTAATGCCCTCACCTTTATCTAGCTTGCCCTTAGGCCAGCTCCAATCGTCATATCTGCCACGGTGAATAACAAGAACCTTTAGCCCATCTTTTTCTTGACGCCAAAGAATCGCACCGGCTGCAACAACCTGCACTAGATCGCACCAGGACGCAGAGTGAGAGTTCTAGACATGACTTGATCTTGCAGATCAAATAGTTGTGTGTCTTCACTAACTGGGCCATTACGTAGCCATGAACCATCAGAGTTCAAATTCCAAGAACTTGCTTGCGGATGCATAGCTAATTCGAACAGGCGTTGAATTTGAGAAAGGTGATCCTCTTGACGCAATCTAACTAACGTCTCAACTCTTCGGTCTAAATTTCTGTGCATCATGTCTGCAGAACCGATGAATACAAGCGGTGTTCCATCGTTTACAAAACGGAAGACTCTAGAGTGTTCAAGGTATCTTCCGAGTATTGATCTGACGGTGATGTTTTCACTCAAACCTGCAACACCAGGCTTTAGTGAGCACATACCTCTTACTAGAACATCAACCTTTACCCCTGCTTTGGATGCGCGGTATAAAGAATCAATGATTTGTTCATCAACGAGTGAGTTCAATTTGATCTGAATTCCGGCTGGCTTACCCGCTTGAGCATTCTTGGCTTCTGCTTCGATAAGAGCAGTCAAACCTGATCTAACTCCAACGGGGGAGACCATGACTTCATTGAAAGAGAGGTCCTCTGCGTATGCGGATAGACGGTTGAACAACTTGGCAATGTCCTCGCCAACTTCATCACGGCTGGTAAGTAGTCCATAGTCTTCATAGAAACGAGCAGTCTTCGGGTTGTAGTTTCCGGTACCGATGTGGCAATAGCGCTTGAGCTTGCCATCTTCGTGACGAATAACGAGTGCTAGCTTGCAGTGAGTCTTTAGTCCAACAATTCCGTAAACAACGTGTACCCCAGCTTGCTCAAGTTTTCTTGCCCAGCCTATGTTGTTCTGCTCATCAAAACGAGCCTTGATCTCAACTAGAGCTAGAACCTGTTTACCTGCTTTAGCGGCGCTAATTAGCGCATCAACTATAGGAGAGTCACCGCTGGTTCGATATAGGGTCTGCTTGATAGCGAATACTTTAGGGTCAGCTGCGGCCTGCTCAATGAAAGCCTGCACACTTGTCGAGAAAGATTCGTAAGGGTGATGTAGCAATATGTCTTGTTTACGAAGGGCACTAAAGATGCTGATACCTTCATCAACTGCTTCCTTGAGGAATCTATTGGTTACTCGCTGATGCGGGACATAGTGCAAATCAGCACGTTTTAAGAAGGCAATATCTGATAGTCCAGTCAGGTCTAGCGGGCCTTCGAGTTTATAAACATCTTCTTGCTCAATGTCGAGTTCTTCCATTAGTAGCTCTAGAACTACCGGGTCAATACTCTTTGATACCTCTAGTCGAACAGCAGGCCCAAGTCTTCGGCGAGCAAGCTCAGCCTCGAGTGCTTGGAGCAGGTTCTCTGCCTCATCTTCGTCAACTTCTAAGTCTTCATTTCGAGTGACTCTGAA
>CANKLZ010000061.1 GCA_947483795.1 Micrococcales bacterium
AGTTGTGTACCTGGGTAGAAGATAGGGACCTCGAACATACCTAGGAGTGTTCTTGAATCACATGCTGCTAGAAATTCCTTGTGCTTATGGGTGGTAAACAAGTGCTGACAAACTGACCTTGAATCACAGTTACAGTAACCAATCCTGAACACACCGTTGCCTAAATGGTCAATTCTTGATTTGAACTCTTCTCTCGGAATCTGATCAAGATATTCAGTCTCGGGAGCGTTATGCCCTGGCTGTTGCAATACACAAGTCTTCTGATTCTTATCGGTCATACTCGGCTCTACTTTCTCTCATCATTAATACAAGGCGAAACAACCGGTCCGTTGATTGGGTGCTCATACCAACTAAAATTCGTGCAGCCATGTTGACGCCCTCGAGTCACATAGAAAACTGGTGTCTGTCGAACTACAGAGCCGTCGTTTCCCTTTAGCCAAAAGGTTTGGCCGGTTGAAGGATCCATTAACACTCGAGTTTGCGGATAATCCAGGAGAATTTCTACTAGTGAAGCCTGATTCGCTGCTTCAACGATGTTTCTAAGCGTTTCGCTTTCATGCACAGCGAAAAGCTCTTGGCAACCAGTCGAAATACCTTTGTGAAGGAAAGGTTCGCTTGGAGTCCCGTCTTCGTCATGGATTCGAAAACCGTATCCATTTTTGAGCAAGTTTCCTGGACCTAGATAGAGTTCATTTACGTTACTAGCCTCGGGACCACCGCACAAACAGCTACCAATTCTAAAAACATCATGATCTAGATACGTAATGGTTTCAGTGAAAGGCATTTGCTTAAGATTCGGCAGCTCAAGTGTTGATGGTAAATTGTGTCCAGGCCCGACCAATACACAATTGACATTGTTTTGTTTGGACATGAGTAATGCCCCTTTCTTCAAGCTTTCGCTTGATCTATCGGGGCATTTACGCCCCACCATTAGTTGCTTAGACGGTTGTCTAGGCCTGTTCCATTTGTTTCTCTTTTGGCACCTTGCCGATGGGCGGCAGGTTGCACTCTTCTTAAACTCTTTCGAGTTTGAACAGTTGATATTTAGTTTTAATCTAGATGTTTCCACCTAAGAACATACTAATACTTATCGCGGAATTTGCGAGTAATTTTTAGTGCTCTGCCTGGGTTTTGTGCTTCTAGGTTTCTCTCTATTGCGTAAGAGATATGTTTGCTCTTCTCGTTGGGATCTGATTCAATCTCAACTCGGTTCTCAAAAGCATAAGCCTGCTCTTGCTTGTCTTGTTCAAAACGAATGTCGGAAAAGACTTGGTTGCTCAGATCGGCTGACTCCTGAGCTCTGCCCAGTTTGGCTAGACAGTAACAGACCATGTTCTTAGTCCTTATCACTAGTTCGTCATTCAGCTCAAGGGCTGCTCGAGGCATGTGCTCCCAGGTGTTTACTACTCCCTCGTAGTCATCCTTCTCGAATAACGTGAAAAGTCTTTCGCACTCTCCTCTTAAGTGAAGTGAGATGTTGCCAACTTCAGAACTGTACTGAATGATTTCAGCAGTTATCTGCAAAGCCAACTCGTACTCACCTTCTGAGCGGTGCTTTTGGACCTTTTGCAGAAGCTTGGAGCTGTCATCTAGCTTTGGTTTCTTGAGGCGGCTGTTGATTGCTTCGGCATCAAAACGAGCAACAGCAGCTTCATGTTTGTTACCTTGAGCGTCAAACACGTCAGCCAGACCTAGGTTTGCCTTGACGAGCTCGCTCAAATCTCTGTCATGTTTCTTGGCTGCAAGCTTGATGGCCTGACGGTAGTGGTCAATGGCCTTGTCAAAATCTTGAACATAGAAGTATGCTTTGGCTACCCAGCGCAGTGTGCCTGGATCTGGTTTGTTGATTTGCTTCTCCACAGACTTGACTTCTAGTGCAAGAGCTAAGGCTTCCTGGAACTGCTCCTTGTGAATCAAGATCATTACGGTGAGCATGTCGCAATATGCAACGCGACCTAGGTCTTCTTTTTCAAGGAAGAACTCTCTGTTAGCAACTAGCATCTGCTCTGCTTCTGCATACTCATCAAGCTCAATGTGAGTATGAATGGCAGCGCTCTTGATAATGTTTGAAAGGAAATCGTTCCCTACATCGGAATACATCTGATATGCGATGGTGAAGTAAGTCAGAGCTCTTTCAGATTGTTCAAGGTTGTCGTAGGCCACTGCTTTGCCCCAAGTTAGATGCGCTTGAGAGTTTCTATCGTCAACATCCAAGGAGAACTCTGGGATCAGCCCTAGGCCCTCCTCAGCCATTTCTAAAGCTTTTTCATAATCAGTTTTGCCCTTGATGTATTCGCGAGTGATAACTTCTGCGAACTCAACCCACTGGCGGATCAGCTGGTGTTCTCTGGCTATCTCTACACCCGGTAGCCAGTATTTGAGTGGATCTCTAGAAGTGAAATTCCACATCTCTTTTTGGCCCAGCTCGTAGAGAATGGTAGCTTTACGGGCCATTGGTGTTTCTGGATCATTGAATTCATTCCAGAGGTCATCATCGTCTGAAGGGGGATCGAAGGTCATTTTTGCTCCAAGGTTCTGACAAGGCTTTGTCTTTGGGGTTTGGAAAATTGAGTTGGAAAGTCATTGTGATACGAATCTGAAAGTTTTGTTTCAAACACGCCGTTCCCATTTGTTTTTTTATTGCCTTGTTCGCCAATGGGAGAAAAAGCGAAAGTCAGAGCTTATGCTTTGCGTTCTTTAATGATTGTGGCCCCTTCCATGGGCTTGTGATCTAAGTATGTAAAGCGGTTAGTAGTTGAATTTATTCCCGGTCACGCAGAAAGAATTAGCTCTGCGATTGTTAGTTCCTTCGCTCTGACTACCTCGTTCTCGACTCTGCCGAGCTCTTGAGAGGTTAGGTGGTAACCCTTGCAGCCAGCACACTCGTAAGGGCGCTTCTGGTTGAAGGTAGTCCAACCTTTGGTTCTCATGTCTTCAGCTGCTCTTGCTCTGAAACGGGTCAGATCACGCTTTGCTTCTCTCATGTCACGGTAACGAAGCTTCTCAGGAGTCTGAGCACATCTAGCGTTGTGCTTGCTAGTTTGAGGCTTTTGGTACTTTCTTGCATTCTTGCTCATGAAACTCTCCTGACTAGATCCGTAATTGCTCTGGGAATAAGAAGTTAGCCCCCACCACTGACATCGCTAGTTATAAGAACCATTTTGGCTCTGGCTTTATTCCCTAGGCAGGTAACCTTTTGTCCAGCAAAGGGCGGATCTGCTCAGGGTTTATTAGTTCCCTAAAGCTTCTTGACCTTATCCACAATCTCATTTAGTCTTACTTGTAATACATGTAAGACAGGAGAAGATTATGGCTATGGTAACTGTTCGACTTTCTGATGAGCTGAAGGCTCGGATTGATAATCTTGCTGACCGCACTGGAAGACCTAAGTCTTACTTTGTTCGCGAGCTCATCATCCGAGGCATCGAAGAATTTGAAGAGGACCTTCGTGACCTTGAGGCTATCCGCGAATACCTCGCCGCAGGGGGACGCAATCAGAAGAGGATAAGCGTGAAGGAACTAAGCATTGAACTCGGACTCGACGAATTGGATAGTGGAAATATCGCCAGCAGCAGTAAAGCAACTAAAAAGACTCCCCAAGCAAGAAGTGCAAAGGATGCGAAACCAGCTAGATCAGCTAGCCCAAAAAGAAAATCCAATTAGTTACCTAACCCCGCTAAAAGGAGATTGGGCTCCTTTTTACAAACTTCGTGTTGGTGACTACAGGCTGATAATTGATATCGAAAACGAAACTCTTACTCTGCTTTTAGTCAGAGCAGGACATCGTAAGAACGTTTACGACAACTAGTTACTCAGGCAGAACTACAAAAGTCTCTAGAGTTCTATCTGCAGCAAAAGCGATTCTCACACCGGTATCTCTAGCTTCAAATAGTGCATCTAGCGCTTGTTGAGTAATTCTCTCTCCTGGCGATAGAACTGGAACACCTGGTGGGTAAGGGCAGATCATCTCTGCTGATACTCGTCCAACTGCTTTATCTGCTGTTACTACTTCTTGCTTGGAGAAGAAAGCATCTCTAGGGCTGACTACAACTTCAGGAACAATAGAGAACACTGCTGCTGTTGAAACAGAGCGTGGTTCTCCCCTGTGCTTGTTTACTGAGGTGATGATTCTGTCAACTAGATTTTCGATTAGTTCTGGGGTATCAGCAAAGGTAATCATTGGAATGATTAGGTCTCTGTTGGCCATCTCAACATCGATGTTTGCATTTAGGAGATCTTGTTCAACGAGGTTGCCATCAGCTCCTGTTTTAGGAAGCAAGATAACTAGCTTTAGAGGATCGATGTATTCGCCATCGATCACTTCAATACCTGCAGCAACTAGTGTTGCTCTGCCCTTTTCGGTTGCATCAATGATTGGGTCGATCAAGTCATAGCCATGCTTTTCTAGAAGAGCACGTGATGCATCAATAGAGGCAAGGATTCTTCCAGACATAGATGTTGTCTGGGTTGAATCAAAAGCTTTGTTGAATCTGTTTAGATCAACTAGACCTTCTCTTACCAAAACAAAGCTTGCCTGTGACCAGGCAGGAAGAGTCTTGTGTGCTGAGGTAACAACAATGTCAGCGCCTTCAGCAAGTGGGTGCTGAGGTAGCTCTGGGTGGAAACCATAGTGAGCGGCCCAAGCAGCATCAACAACTAGTGGAATACCGAATTCGTGTGAAACCTTGGCAAGTCTTGGAATGTTAGACATTGTTCCAACATAAGAAGGTTCACCAATTAGAACTGCTTTAGCATCTGGGTGTTGTTCAAGTGTTTCTCTAAGTCTTGAAGAAGGAAGGTACTCAGGGAGTCCTGTCGCTGGATTAATTTCTGGTCTTACCCAGACAGGTATTACTCCTGCATAAACCATTCCAACTAGAACTGATTTGTGAAGTGTACGAGAGACGATTACTTTATCGCCTGGGCCTGCTACAGCCATAACAGCTGCGTGGTTAGAACCAGAAGATCCGTTAACACCGAAACGGCATAGGTCTGCTCCCCATAGATCAGCAGCAAGTTTTTCTGCTTCAAGGATTAGGGATGGAGAGATTCGGTAAGGATGATTACCTGGCAGAACCGGAATGTCGCCATCAACGATGGGACCGGTTAGATTGGTGCGGCCTTTATGGCCTGGGATTTGGAAAGGAGACCTATCTGTCTCCATGTCGCGTATCCACGCGTCTAGAAGGGGAGCTGTTGCTCTTAATCCCATTGGATCTTTAGTATCTAGCAGAGTAGCTGCACCAAACGGTTCTGTTGGCAATATCCCAACCTTTCGATCTACATTCGTATTTCTACGAACTGCTAACAAGATG
>CANKLZ010000062.1 GCA_947483795.1 Micrococcales bacterium
GACGGCAACCTAGTCGAACAAGATCTACTAAAAGCAAACATTGACGTAGAACTAGCTAACCGAGACTTAATCATTCCAATGATTACCTTTGCTGATACCCCTGAACTAATTGAAGATCTCATCAACAGAATCATTGAATCTGTTAACAGGCACAGGGGAGAACCAAGACCAATAGCAACTGCTGCTGCCTTCTCGATCATTCCTGAAGTTGTGGTTAGCCCTAGAGATGCCTTCTTCTCTAAGCATGAAGTAGTAAAAGCTGAAGATGCTGTTGGACGAGTTTCAGCAGAGATGATCTGCCCTTACCCACCAGGTGTTCCAGTGCTATCTCCAGGCGAGCGAATTACTCAAGAAGCCCTAGATGCACTATTTGAAGCAAGAGACAGCGGAGTGAGAATCGCATTTGCAGCAGATAGAACTCTAGATACCTTTGTAGTGTTGCCTGAGTAGCTATGCATAACCAGCGGCAAAGCTCGGTGTTTGGATTTGGCATGAGAGCTTTGTCTCCCTCCTGGCAAATACTGGCAAGCACAACTGCTCCGTTTGGCAGTTTTAGGTTAAAGGTAACGTCCCTCGCGGGGAAGAAATTTGGGCGAGTGCAATCATTAAAGTTGTCCATGAAAACTTGATTTCCCTTGAAACTGTGGTTTGGAATAAAGATAAATTTAGGGCTTTCATGAAGAAACTTGATCTCCTTGTCGGGCGCAGGAAGATGGAAGCTGTTTCCGAAGAACAGTTATACAAAGAAATTTCCACTCTCTTTGTAAGCGCTATGAATTAGCACATCTTCTCTAAGTTAGCTAAGAGTTTTTACTTCTTCCAAAGTAGGAGGCTCACAGCCAGCTCTTTCACAAGCAATGCTTGCTGCTACTCCTGCGATACGTACGTATTCGGCTAGGTCTTGGTTGTTTAGGGAACTTAGTTTGATTAGGGCGTTTTCGCCTAGGTAGTTGTTGTCTTCTAGTTGACCTAGGAGGTTGGCTACAAAGGTATCTCCAGCTCCTACTGTGTCTACTACCTGAATCTTTCTTGCTGGAACATCTATGGTTTCGTTGTTCCTATAGATTCTTGTTCCTTGAGAACCTCTGGTTAGTAGAACAATCTTGTCTGTGTTGTTGATCCAAGAGTTGATGATCTCGGTTAGGTCTGATTCTGGTTTTAGGTCATAGAGCCATTCGATGTCTTCATCGCTGGCTTTGATGATGTGTGAGAAAGAGTTGACTCTTTCAACTCTTTCTCTTTCTTTGTTTCTATCGAAGCCAAGAGCTGCTCTGATGTTGATGTCGTGAGAGATTGTTAGATTGTTTTGTAGTTCTTTAGCCCAGGCTTCAATGACTAGGTTGCCTGGCTCCATAGCCATGGTTAGACAGCCAAAAGATATGGCTTTGGCATTCAGGTTCTTTACTGTTTCTTTGGTTAGTAGTTCTTCTTTAGTCCAACCCCAGTCAGCTGTTCCATTTGTATAGAAGTTATAGGTAGGGGAGCCTTGAGCATTAACGCTTATAACTGCAAGTGTTGTCGGTTCATCGGTGTTGATGATGTAATCCATGTTTACGTTATTAGAGAGCAGTCTGTCTTTGATTAGGATGCCGAATCTATCTGAGGAGATTCTTGCTAGGAACTGGTGATCTGTTCCTCTTCTAGCTAGAGCTAGAGCTACGTTAGCGTTAGCTCCACCCACTACTGCTTGGAATTGGCCTTTAGCCTCTTTGGACTCAATTAGGTCAATAAGGGCTTCACCGATAACAAGGATCATGGTTTCAAGTTTATGGGAGGTAGTTGTTGCTCTAGTCCCCCAAATAGGGGATAGAGCGCAGTCCTGTAATAGTACTGTTCCCGCATAGGCTACAGATATGGATAAATCACTGAAATCTGCAACGGCTTATGTACTAATCGGTATGACTACTGCCTGGATTGGTTTTCTCCTGGCAACCTATTGGATGTTTACTGACTTGAAACGCTATCTAGGTTCCTTTAGCGATGACGGCGGTTCCTTGACCCGGCCTGCCACATATGTTTTCCTAGCGGCTCTGTTGGGTCAAGCTTTCTTTGTTGCTCTGGCCTACCGTATCTCTGATGTCGAGTTAGCCAAAAAGACTCCGGGAGCACTTCCAATTTTGAAGTACGCCACTGTTTGGATCGTGGTCACTGCGCTGGCATTGTTCTTCTTTGCTTTTTCTGCCTTCAGCACTTCTTTACCGGTTGAAGCTGGTTTCATAGATCTGTTTACCGCAGCATATTTACCTATTATTCTGGCGGCACTGGGTTGTGTGACCCTGTTGCTGAGCACAACTGTTTACCGTAAGTCAGAAATGGGTCAGGGTGAAAGAACTGAAGAAGTAAAGACTGCAAAACGAGAAGCAGCACTTGCCTTCATTTTCCCAGTCTTGGGTGGTGCACTAGTTTTTCTAATCATTTCAACCGGTGTTCACAATGGAGCTGGAAATAATGTTTGGTTCTGGATTCTAAATGTGCTTTTGGTTGCAGCTTTTCTTGGTCTAGGTGGATTCTATTCTGCTAGAACGAAAGGATTTGGTTACGGTCAGGCGGACACCAAAGGTGCTAAGGGCACAACTGCACTTAGGTTGAACTTGACTTTGGTAGTTATCTTCATCGTCATTTTGACTGTAGGTTCATTCGGTTCCGGGACAGGTGTGGTTGTCGTATTTGCAGGCGGCGATATCGAAGTCAATGATTGGCTTGTAAACCAAATGCTTCCAGTTCTAGCTGTCTATGTGATCTCAGTTGTGATCACATACTTCACTGTTCGAGTTAGAAGCATTATTTCTGCTAAGTAGTTTGAGTCGAGATTTGAATTGCAGACAATACGAACAGAAGTAGTACTGCTCCGCCAATAATTAGAAATATGATTCTGGCTAGTTTAGGACGTCGTCCAATTAGTGAAACAAGTAAACCTGCAGGAATGCTCAGGAAGAACAAGAATATTGCTACTCCTGCACCGTGGCTATCGCCACGGTAACTGTATGAATCAGGCCCTACTGCCAGCAGTATGAATGGAAATATGGCTACGCCCCAGCCGATGTTGTTCCATAATTTGCGCTTAGAGTTTGGTTCTTGTTTGTTGTTAGTGATGTTCTATTCCTTTGATTTAACTTTCTTTCAACATGCTCATGAGTTTCACACCAACCTTGGAACTACAACTATTACGGTTGCTCCGATCGCCCAGACAAGCAATGTCCCGGCTAAAAACAGAGCCTTTCTACTCTTTCGAATGGCCGTTTGCCTTGATTGCGCTGTCTGAGCACTTTTCGTGAGAAGGGCTACAGGTAGCGCAAACAAAATGGAGAAACCGAACAAAGCTGCTGGAAAAGATGTTAGGAAAGCTATGCCAGCTGCCTCGGAACTGCTCCCGTTGCTCGTGTCCTTATTTCCGATGAAAGGTAAAAAGAAAATGTAAATACACATTAGGAGACTAAAGAGGTAAGAAGAAACTTCAACTTTTTTGGGTTCCATCTTGGGTTTAGTCCCATCGGTAGTTACACTTACCTCATCGATTTGAGGCAATCTGTCTTCGGTCCTAGGTGCTTCCTTGATGATGAAAGTGCTTTCCCCACGCATATATTTTCTACCTATAAAGGCTGCGAAAGCTCCTACGACAATGCCTTGGAAGGTGTACCCAAGCATTGATTCGAAACCAATAAATCCACTAAGAGGATAAGAGACGAATGGTGATACAAAGGTAATGATCACTATTGGTATAGCTGCGATAACCCAACCAGCAATCCATACAACCCGACCAACTTTTTCTCTTGCGCCAGGTTTACCTGATTCCAGTCGATTTTTGATCATGATCCAGCCATAAACGACAGCACCGATTAGAAGAAGTAAGAACATTTGCACCCCTAACAAATAGTTGAATTTATATAACCCCAGTGTTTAAAGAATAGTGATTCAGTGGCTGATTTCTGTTAGCGGTAACCTTTTAGTTATGAAGTTCTCATGTAGTGCAATCCTCTTTGACAACGATGGAGTCTTGGTCGATTCCCATGCTGCTGCTAAGAAAGCTTGGGATATTTGGGCTACTGAGTATTCACCTGGCTATGACTTAGACAAAGCTAACAACGCAGGGCGTCGAGCAGAAGACATGGTTAGAGAACTTGTCTCTAATGAACTGTTTAAAGAAGCTAACGATCGCATCAATCAGTTAGAACAAGAAACAGCTAACCTAACTATCCCTCTAGCAGGAGCTAAAGAACTACTTAGTTCTTTACCTAACGGTGTCTGGACTATCTGCACATCAGCTAATCCAAATCTAGGCAGAGCAAGACTAGAAGCAGCAGGGTTACCTATCCCTAAAGAACTAGTAACCGGGGATGATGTGAAACAAGGTAAACCTCATCCTGATCCATATTTGCTTGGAGCTAAAAACCTAGGGTTTGACCCTCAAGACTGTGTGGTCTTCGAAGATGCTGAAGCAGGGGTAATCTCTGCTATCGAAGCGGGAGTTGGCCTAGTAATAGGTGTTGGTAAGAAGGCTGTGAAGTCCCATGCAGATATAGTGGTCAAAGACCTAACAGGTATTACCTTTGATGGTGAAGAGTTATTTATTCCAGATTCAATAAGGATGAGGTAAAAGATGAGTGAAGTTATTGTTTACGGTGCTGACTGGTGCGGCGACTGCAGAAGATCAGAAAAGCTATTGAATACCTTAGGTGTCCAATATGAGAAGAAGGACGTTGAGCAATCTGCTGAATTCACTGAAGAAGCCAGAGAAATCTCCGGCAGAACCAACATCCCAGTAATCCTCTTTGCCGATGGCAAGCACCTGGTTGAGCCTAGTGATGCAGATTTGCACGCAGAACTAACCCTCAGAGGCTTGGTTTAGCCACCAATATTGCCTATAGGTAAAACGTTACCTTTCCGTTAGAGTTAGGAAGTCAGGCAATCCTGACAGTAGTCGTTTGCAGCACATAGTTCGAACCTTTGGTCTGAACAAGATAAATGTGCCAGTCTTCCTATTTGTGAGAATCTGCCGTGTTGCAGATGTTCTTCTCGTGTGTGGGTCAGCGCAGTTCGACTAGTCCATGCGCCTAAGTACTACTCCTGCGAAGGCCACACACTATAAAGGAATATAAACATGCCTAAAAACGGCACTAATTCGCGCACGCCTAGAGCA
>CANKLZ010000063.1 GCA_947483795.1 Micrococcales bacterium
CTGCTCTTCTTCTAAGTCTCTGGAGAAATTCGATAGTTCTTGGCATTTGTGGGTTGCTGAAGAACTCTTTAGCCGGTCCCTCTTCAATAATTACTCCGCCATCTAAGAAAACCACCCAGTCCGCTACATCCCTAGCGAAAGAAAGCTCATGGGTTGCCATCAAGATTGAGGTTCCTGATGCCTTGAGATCCCTAATAAGTTCTAGAACTTCACCGACTAGTTCAGGGTCCAAAGCACTGGTAACTTCATCTAGAAGTAGCAGGGTTGGGTTTAGTGCAACTGCCCTCATGATAGCTGTTCTCTGCTGCTGGCCACCCGATAACTTATCTGGGTATTCATTAGCCTTCTCAGCTAAACCAATACGTTCTAGTAAACCTAGAGCTCTGGTCTTAGCTTCATCTTTAGTAAGGCCTTGAACATGACGCAAGGCCAGTGTGATGTTCTCCAGGATGGATAGGTGAGCAAAGAGGTTATAAGCTTGGAATACCAAACCAATCTGTCTTCTAACTTCATCTTGGTCAACGCGTGGGTCAGAGATGTCAATATCATTTAGAAGAATCTGTCCATCACTGATTTCTTCCAATAGGTTTACTGATCTCAGTAAGGTTGATTTACCTGAACCCGATGAGCCAATAAGAGCAACAATCTGGCCTCGATAAAGCTCTAAATCAATTCCCTTGAGGACTTCTTTATCTTCAAAGTTTTTACGGACACCTTTGACATTTAGAATCAGTGGCCCCAGTTCCATTTGGTTTTCTAGATTACTCATAGAACACCTCCGGCCTGCTCGCGTTTAGCCAACCGGTTAGTGACATAGTCAGCAGCTCTTACAGTTGGGATAGCTAGCAGCACAAACAATAGACCGGCAACAACATACGGGGTGAAGTTAGCAAACTGGGCAACTTCAATCTGAGCTGCTCTAACTGCATCCACCGCACCTAAGACAGATATGAGACCAACGTCTTTCTGCAGTGAAACAAAGTCATTCATAAGTGGTGGAGCAACTTTTCTAAATGCTTGTGGCAGGACAACCAGTCTCATGGTTTGGCTATAGGTCAAACCAAGTGATCTGGCTGCCAAACGTTGTGATGGGTGCACAGCTTCAATACCTGCTCTAAAGACTTCAGCAACATATGCACTATAGGTAAGAGTTAGTGCAACGGTGCCGAGAACTTCAACTGGGATTCTTCCCAGAAACTCAAGACGAAGACCTGGAATACCAAAGCCCACTAAATACAAAACAATGATTAGAGGTAAGCCTCTAAAAAGGTCAACGTAGCCTCTAGACAGCAACCTGATAGGAGTAAAGATAGGAGAACGAAGAGTTCTAAGTAAAGCAAGAGCCAGTCCAAAGACTAGAACTCCGATTGCAGAAAAGAGCAATACACGAAGATTCAGAAGTAGCCCATCGATAACGGAGGGAAAAGCTTGAACTGCTGTCTCCCAGTTGAAGAAGCTTTGTTCGACTCTAGGCCAGCCCGGGGAACTAACGAGAGAGAGCCAAGCCACAACTGCAAAAGCCACTGTGCTAAGGAAGGCAACAAGAGTTGACTTGCGCTTCCGAGCTAAGCGGAAAGCCCGTCGGTCCAGCTCAATTTCACTTGGGCTGAACCTACGGGCTTCGCTATTACTCATAGAACTAATTTACTCCAGTACTGGAACTCCAGCATCCGCAGTTAGCCACTGTGCCTCAAGAGCAGCTAGTGTGCCATCAGCGCGAAGTTCGTCAAGTGCCTTGCTTACTGCAGCAGTTAGCTTTGAGCCCTTGTCTAGAACTAGACCGAACTGGTCACCCTTGTCAGCTGTTGGCAGTTGACCAATGATTGTTCCACCATCTAGTTCACAGCATGAAGCGTAAAGAGCTGTTGGAAGATCTAGCACGATTGCATCAACCTGTCCGTTAGTTAGAGCAGCTTTAGCATCATCGTTTGAGTTGAATGCAAGTGCATCCTGAGTTGGCTGGATTACATCACGAATTGCATTGAATGATGTGGTACCAGTTGCAGCACCGATTAGGTAGCCCTGAAGATCAGCAATGCTTGTAGCGCTTGCTGCAGGTGAGCCCGCAACAGTTACAACAACCTGTGCTGTCTCGTAGTAAGGAGTTGAGAAATCAATGTTTGCTTTGCGCTCTTCAGTGATTGAGTACTGCTGCAAGTTGAAGTCAAAGTTCTTAACTCCAGGTGCAATAGCCTCATCGAAAGTTGTGCGAACCCAGACAACGTCTTCCTTAGCAAAGCCAAGCTTCTCGGCAACTGCATAGGCAACTGCTGATTCGAAGCCTTCGCCTGACTCAGGGTTGTCTTCAAGAACCCATGGTGAATAAGCAGGGTTACCTGTTCCGATAGTTAGTTTGCCTTCGGTAATTGTGTCTCCGGCAATGCCGCCTGATGAGCAGGCAGCTAGTGTTGTTGCCAATAGCACTGCAGCAGTTGCCGCAAACCCGCGCCATAGCGATTTTTTAGATGTAGCCATTTGTGAACTCCTTTAGGTTTTTAAGTATGTTTCTACTACATTTTGCCCTAAATTCTGGAGCCTCAAAACCAGTGTTACCAAGTGTTACCGTGCGGGTAGGAACTCTTTAGGGATGTTGCTGGCTACTAGGTAATTAGTGAATATAAAGGTGGTCTCAAAGGTCGAATTGATCAGGTCATAGTCAATGCGGGCCTTGGCAGCCTCAATATCTTCTGGTGTATAGATGTGGGCTGGGAAGTAACCAGGCTTATAGAACATAAGGAAGTAGTGACCCTTAGGGGTTAGCCTTTGCAGTATTTCGGCATAGGATTCCTTGGCAAAGTACGCTGGAGCTCCAAATAATCCAAGAATTGTGTCGAACTTTGAATCCTTATCAATTTCATTCCACTGCTCAAAAGTTGAGTTCACCGTTGTGAAGCCTGGGAACTTAGCTGCTAGCTTCTCAAGCATCCCCGCACTTGGGTCAACTCCTAGGTAGGCATCTTTATTGATGTCGTTATAGCTAAGCGTTAGCCCAGTTCCACAACCCAGATCTAGGACCTTGCCTCTAATCCAAGGAGAAGCAATCTTAAATAATGCCAGATCTTCCTCTTGGAATTCTGCTGATGCGTAGTGGTCGTCATAGTTCTTAGCAAACTCGTCATAGATTGCTTGAACTCTGTCTTGCTCTGAACCTGACATCTTTATCTCCTGTCTAAAGCTTGAGTGATGTCGGCAAGAATATCGCTGATGTGTTCAACACCAACAGACAGACGAACAATGTCACCTGATACTTCAATTGGAGATCCATTAGCCGATGCATGCGTCATCTCAGCTGGGTAGTTCACCAAAGACTCAACTCCACCCAATGACTCAGCAAGAGTAAACAGTTCTGTATTTTCACAGAACTTCTTAGCAGCTGGTGTTCCACCAACTAACTTGAATGTAATCATTCCGCCAAATCCATCCATCTGCTTTCTAGCAATGTCGTGACCTGGGTGATCCAAGAGCCCTGGGTAATAAACTTCAGACACTAAATCTTTGCGAGTCACCAAGTACTCAGCAACTGCTTGCCCATTGGAGCAGTGTCTGTCCATACGAAGAGCAAGAGTCTTTAGCGATCTGTGTGTAAGCCATGCATCAAATGGCGAAGAAACTGCACCAACAGCAAACTGAATGAATTCAATCTTCCTGGCCATCTCACCATCGTTTAGAACAACTGCACCACCAAGGACATCGCTGTGCCCACCTAGATACTTTGTAGTTGAATGCATGACTATGTCAGCACCTAGTTCAAGTGGTCGCTGCAGATAAGGTGTTGCAAAAGTATTGTCTACAACAGCAACTGCACCGTGCTTGTGAGCAGTTGCAGAGACTTTAGCAATATCAAAGATTGTCATCATTGGGTTAGAAGGTGTCTCAATCCAAACCATCTTGGTCTTACCTGCAACAAACGCTGCTTCAAGAGCAGCTTCGTCGTTTAGGTCAACAATTGTGAAGTCAACGCCCCAAGTCTTGTGAACTCGTGCAAATAGACGGTAAGAGCCACCGTAAAGATCGTTAGCAAGAATGACGTGATCTCCTGGCTCAAGAACACCACGGATAATTGCATCCTCAGCAGCGAGACCACTTGAGAAGCTCATACCAAAGCGTCCACCTTCAAGAGAGGCTAGTGCTTCCTGAAGAGCAGATCTGGTTGGGTTAGCGGCTCTGTTGTACTCGTATCCTTCACGTAAGTTACCAACACCATCTTGCTTGTGGGTGGTGGTCATATGGATAGGTGGAATAACGCCACCAGTCTTGTCATCTGGGTGCTGGGCTACGTGGATTGCTCTTGTTTCAAACTTTGACATAAACTCTTCCTTCGCCCTTAAGCCTAGGGCAGTTATCAAAACCGTGCTACCTAGAGCCAGAGCCCCTAAGCCTATGAATTTGGGCATCAGTAACCTTGGCTCTTCTTCGTATGAAGCTTGCGAGCATTGGACAATCGATCTTGTCGAAGAGATCTGCCGCGGCCTTGGCATGTATGGGAGGATTCTCAAATCTCTCCAACCACTTGGACACTATCAACACACCGATTTCAGGATTCGCTTCCAGCCAGGAACTTAGAAACTCATCTGGATGCATAACAGCCAAGTTGCGGGTTAGTTTAAGCGGGAAGTCTCTTGTGTTGTATGTGAGCAGTACATCCGCTTTTCCTTGGATAGCGCCAGCCAATACGTGCTCATCATCTTTGTCCTTGCAGCCAAGAGTTCCAATCAGCTTCTCGAAACCTCTAACTTCATTGTCATAAAAGTGAC
>CANKLZ010000064.1 GCA_947483795.1 Micrococcales bacterium
AGGCCACGGTGAAGGTTGGGCTCTATACGCAGAGCGTCTAATGCAAGAACTAGGCTTCCTAGATGATCCAGGCGACCGCCTAGGAATGCTAGATGGTCAGCGCATGCGTGCAGCTCGTGTTGTTCTTGACATCGGTGTTCACCTAGGTAAGCCAAGACTAGATGGAACTGGCAAATGGGACTTTGACTATGCACTTGATTTCATGAGCAAGAACGTAAACATGAGCGAGCAGTTCATCAACTTCGAAGTGCACCGTTACTTCGGCTGGCCAGGACAGGCTCCTTCTTACAAGATCGGTCAGCGTATCTGGGAGAACATCCGCGACGAATACAAGGTTCGCCAGGGTGCTAACTTCAACATCAAGGAATTCCATATGAAAGCCTTGAACCTAGGAAGCGTTGGATTAGATACACTAGAGACAGCGTTGCTGGGATAGCAATACGACGGTCCGAAACCCCCTTCTTCGAAGGGGGTTTCACCCTTTAAACCCTGTCCCCTTAAGTGGGGACTTAATTCAGATGCTGATATCCAAGATATTTATCTAAATGGAAATAGTTTTTTCATTAGGTAAATGCAAGTAGATCTAAGGGGTCTAAGCGCTTACCACCAGGGGACGGGCCTAGCTATTCGAAAGAAGTAGTGAAGGCCCGTTGGGGCTTAAAGTCTGATTGAAAGTACTGGCTCCGCCTGACCGGGTTTGGTTGCAACAACCGTGAGTTTGAAGTCTTCGGCTTTAGGGCTTCTAATTGTCACTCGACCACTTTGCACAACCTGTAACGCATCAACTGCTTTCTGAAGTAGCTGGTCACGTTCACTTGGAGTGAGTGAAGCAGTCCCTCCCTCGTCCAAGATCAAGACTTCGCAACCTAGATTACGAAGTCTTTGAACCTCTTTACTCATAGCAGTATTGAGTAATTCTCTTCCACGTAAGTTATCTCGAAGAGTGGCTTCGACAAGTCTCGCTGATTGCTTGAGTTCTTCATTGATTGGCCCTTCTGTATCTTTAATGACAGACAATAGTGGCACAGCAGTTCCAAGCATTTGAGATAAACGTTGCTGACGCTCTTTCGCTGCTGCTTCAAGTTCTGCAATCTGAGAAATTGATTCCAGTTCAATGGCTCTATACTTTTCGGTCTCTCTGGTTGTTCTAGCGATACCTCGTGACACCGCCAGGCCAGCCAACACGAATACCAAAGCGCCAGCCAAACCAGCAGCTGCCAATCCACCTACGCCGTATTCAAACACCAAGCTGCCTAACAGAATTGCCAGACCAATCAACGCGATTCCGGCTTGTTGTCTAACTGCGGTTGCTGTGAGAACTATCGCTGTGCCCATGACGATCCAGGCCCCAACACTGTGATCGCCGCTAACATTTCGTTGGAAGATCACGAGCCCAGGAATGAGTCCGGTTGCCAAAAGGTTCAACCAAGCTTGCCAATTCGGCAACCTGAGTCCACGAAACAACAACAGCGTGGCTATCGACACATAGAGATAAATGGCAAGAGCAGCAATCTCGTAACCCCTAGAGCTAAACCCAGGAACGAATATTGACTGGATAGGTAGATACATTGCATACATAAAAGGGAGCAAAGAAATGATTGCTCGGTTCAGCGATATCATTTCTTTTCCCACTCCAAAATAACTGTCGTTCCCTGACCGGGGGAAGAAACCACGTGGGCAGAGCCTGAAACAGATTCCATGCGCGCAATGATCGAAATCTTTATGCCGAGTCTTCCACGATTGATCTGTGCTACGCGAAACCCTACGCCATCGTCCTTGATAACAATCTTTAGCCCAGCGCTAGTAGATTTGAGGCTTAGATCTCTATTGGCTTTAGCACCAGCGTGAAGCACTGAGTTATGGACGGCTTGAATGGTGGCTTGAGTCAAAGCTGAAGCTGTTTCAGAATCAACCTGAATGCTAGTAGCGCAATTCTTCTTGACTTTTATCTCTGGGTTGATTCGCTGAGCAGCAAGAATTATTGAGTCAAATAGTTCGCCACAGTAAAGGCTGGACTGGTTTGACTCACCTTTTTGAATCGCGGATAACTTAGCTAGGGCGTTCGCTGCAAGTTCTGAGCTGGTCCTGGCATCATCATGATTTTTGGCTTGAGCGGCACTTATCAGAGCTGTTAGAACGCTGTCGTGAATCAAGCCATCAATACGCAATCTTTCTCTAGCTTTTCCTTCAGCTTCAGCTCTTAGAATCTCGGCTTGAATAGCTTCAGAGTTAGCAGCATCAGATCTTTGGGCCGCAAAGCGAATCATCAAAGCAATGATGGACAAACAGGCGTTAGTTAGCAAGGTGTAAAAACTGTCTGTTACCAAAGTAATGCCACTATGCGATCCACCCATTGGTAAAGAGAAGATTACTTGCATGCAGATTATACAGCCGATGTAATAAACAACTGTTGCTCGCCACTTAAAGCTAAGAGCCATAGCTACCCAACCGGTGTCCACTCCCCACCAAATCCAGGGATAGAAAGTTCCATCCTGAGGAACTTCTTGAGCAAGCATAAAAGGCCAGCAAAGCATCAATACGGGAATGTATAGAGCGTGAATCTGTACGATCAGGAAGTTTGAACTACCAAACCAAAAGGTATAGACCATGGCAAGAGTTGTGCACCAAAGAATTGCTACTAGGAACCAGGAAAGCGGTTGATTCAAATACTGAAGTTGCCCATAGAAGTTCAAACCACTTTCAATGCTCAGAGCCACGGCTCCTGCAGAAAAGGTGCGGCCCAAGAGCTTGTCTACTCTGGCAGTGGCTATTGTCGCTGGTGCTTTCATTAGATGAGGTCTTCCCCAAATAGTCCGTCTTCAATTAGACGAATCAGCAATTCAGATTTACCGGTAACGGGTCTACCGACCTTTGAGTATTTGTCTCTCGCTCTATCGATATGTTCTTTGACGGTGTATTTACTGAGTTTGAGCTCGTATGCCACGCTCTTGAGGGTCATGCCAGATGCATAGAGCCTTACTACCTGTAGTTCACGTTCTGAGAGATTAGCTCTGAAAGAAATATCGTTATCGATAGCCGCCACAGTTTCAGTTGTGTTGATTGTGATGCCATTAGCGCTAAGTCTGATGGCCTCAAACAATGTAGCCATATCTTGCCCTTTAGAGACCAGACCTTCAGCACCTTCTCTAAGGGCCTCATTGACTTTGTCTTTATTATCGGCAATCGAATAAATAAGTACCTTCGACCCAAACTCAACCAACTTCTTGACATTGGTTCCCGGAGTGGAGCCATCGGCTAGTGACAAATCAAGGACAACTACTTTTGGTGGCTCTTGCAACTTAGCCACTAGGGCCTCAACCGAATCAGCATGCTCAAGAACCACATAGCCTGCCTCTTGGGCACCAGCCTTAACGCCAAGCCTCACTGAATCGTGGTCATCCACGATTGCTATTGTGATTGGCTCGTGCGTTGATATCATCAGACTAGGCTCACCACGGTTTCAAAGTGATGGGTGTGTGGGAAAAGATCAAAGGCCTTGATGCTGGCAATCTTGTATCCGCCTTGAGTCAGTGGAGCCAAATCTCTGGCAACAGCAATCGGGTCACAGGCAACATAGATCAGGTGATCAGGCGAAATAGTCAGCAATCTTTCGATTACGTGCTTTCCTGCTCCAGATCTCGGTGGATCGATAATCACTGTGCTGTTTGACTTTAGTTTTCCATGAGAGGCAAGTTCATCTAAGAATCTTTCAACTGGCGTTGCAACAGATTTAGCACCCTTGATATCTATCAAGTTTCGTCTTGCATCTTCGGCAGCACTCTTACTGGCCTCAACAGTTGTGATGTTTATGTCTAAACCATAAGCAGAAGCAAGAGCTCCTGAGAATAAACCAACCCCACCATAGAGATCGTAGTTCTGTGCATTCTTGTCAAAGCCTTCTGCTTTAGTAAGCAGGACTATTTCCTTGGCAAGCATGTTTGCTGCCTCACGGTGAACCTGCCAGAAAGCTCCAGCAGATAATCTAAATGTTCGACCTCCGGCACGTTCGATGAACTTCTCTTCACCTTTTAGTTTCTTATCTACTGTGTATTGAATCTGCCCGGTACTAGAAGATGCTATTTCAATCTTGCTTACGTCCTGCCAGTTCTTGAGGTGTAAACCCAATTCTTGAATCTCAAGAACAGCCAAAGGCAATGTCTTGACTCGAACTACTTCATGAGAGCGCTCCTTATAAGGGCCGACATCACCATCTTCATTAACATGAAGTTGGATACGAGTTCGATAGCCCAAGCCATTGTTCTCATCATCGCCAGGTGCTGCGATCACAGGAACTCTCATCTCAATGCCAGCAAAACGTTGAAGTGCTTCAGAGAGAACATCTGATTTCAATTCACGTTGACGAGATAGTTTGATGTGTCCAAACTCGGCTCCTCCTGCTTGCTCTGCGTTCTTCCAAAAGTGCTTTACGCGATCAGGAGAAGCTACAAGAATCTCAGTTGGTTCCGCTCTACAGAAAGAGCCACCTTTATCTTCATAAACCTTGGCCTTAACTTTCTCACCCGGTAAGACATGGGATACGAAAACTACTCTTCCCTCGTGCCTTGCTACGAAGATGCCGCCATGTGCTACCTTCTCGATGTCGAGCTCTAGAACCTGGTCAAGCCAATTAGTTGATTTATTCACTACACAAGTGTTCCACACCTCTTTCGATAGTCTGAACCTGTGACCAAACT
>CANKLZ010000065.1 GCA_947483795.1 Micrococcales bacterium
AGAGCGTGTTGTTACTATCAACCGTGTTTCTAAGGTTGTCCAGGGTGGTCGTCGTTTCTCATTCACAGCACTAGTTGTTGTTGGTGACGGTAACGGAACCGTTGGCGTTGGCTACGGTAAGGCTAAGGAAGTTCCAGCAGCTATTGCTAAGGGTGTTGAAGAAGCTAAGAAGAGTTTCTTCCGCGTACCTCGCATCGGTGGAACCATTCCTCACCCAGTCCAAGGTGAAGCAGCAGCTGGTGTTGTCTTGCTTCGTCCTGCATCAGCGGGTACCGGTGTTATCGCCGGTGGTCCTGTTCGTGCAGTTCTTGAGTGTGCCGGTGTTAACGATGTGCTTTCAAAGTCATTGGGATCAGCGAACACCATCAACATTGTCCATGCGACAGTTGCAGCATTGAAGAAGCTTGAAGAGCCTTCAGCAGTTGCTGCCCGTCGTGGTCTAACGCTTGAAGAAGTTGCACCTAAGGGTCTACTTCGTGCTCAAGCCGCAGCTAAAGAAGCAGCAAAGGCAGGTGCCTAAAATGGCAGCACGTCTAAAAGTGACCCAGGTTAAAAGCGGTGTTGGCAACAGCCAGCGTCAGCGTGACTCACTTCGTACATTAGGTCTAAAGCGAATCGGCGACATTATTGTCAAAGACGACAGCCTAGTTGTTCGTGGTTTGGTTCGTGCTGTTGCGCACCTAGTAAAAGTTGAGGAGATCAACTAATGAGCGAAGAAAACAAGAACGTAGAAGGCACAGAGAAGCCTGCAGCTAAGAAGGCAGCAGCTCCTAAGGTTGCTAAGCCTGCTGCTGAGAAGAAGCCTGCTGCCGAAAAGGTTGCAGCGACTGAGAAGCCAGCTGCAGCTAAGAAGACTGTTGCTAAGAAGCCAGCTGTGGTTCAGGAGAAGAGCAATCTTCTAAAGCTGCACCACTTGCGTCCAGCTCCTGGTTCTAAGAAAGACCGTACCCGTGTTGGTCGTGGTGAAGGATCTAAGGGTAAAACCTCTGGTCGTGGAACCAAGGGAACCAAGGCTCGTTACCAGGTTCGTCCAGGCTTCGAAGGTGGTGGTGTTCGTCTAGTAATGAGAACCCCTAAGCTTCGTGGTTTTAAGAACCCATTCCGCGTGGAATACCAGGTTGTAAACCTAGAGACTCTAGTTGAGCTATACCCTCAGGGTGGCGAAGTGACTGTAGCGTCACTAGTTGCTAAGGGTGCAGTTCGTAAGAACGAGAAGGTCAAGGTCCTAGGCCAAGGCGAACTAAGCCTTAAACTTGATGTCAAGGTTGACAAAGTATCAGAGTCTGCAAAGGCAAAGATCGTTGCTGCCGGCGGATCTGTAACCGAGTAATTTACCTAACAGGTATTTAGCCACAGGAGGCGAAATATGTTTAGTGCAATCAAGAGAGCTTTTAGTACTCCAGATCTGCGCAACAAGCTTTTGTTCACGCTTGCAATCGTTGCCATCTATCGTTTGGGATCTTTCATCCCCGCGCCATTTGTTAACTACGGCAACGTGCAGCAGTGTTTGAACACTGGTAACACCAGCACTTCAGGCATCTACGAACTTGTTAACCTATTCTCCGGTGGAGCTTTGCTTCAGCTATCTATCTTTGCTTTGGGAATCATGCCTTACATTACGGCTTCGATTATCACCCAGTTGCTAAGAGTTGTAATTCCTCGCTTCGAAACTTTGTATAAAGAAGGTCAAGCAGGTCAGGCAAAGTTGACCCAATACACTCGCTACCTAACTATTGGTCTTGGTCTTCTTCAGTCAACAACTTTGATTGCTGTTGCACGTCAGGGTGCACTGTTTGGTTCAGAATGTACAGTTCCAGTTTTCAGCGATAACTCATGGTGGGCTATCTCACTAATGGTTATCACAATGACCGCTGGTACTGGAATGATCATGTGGCTAGCTGAGCTTGTAACAGAGCGCGGTATCGGTAACGGTATGTCACTTCTGATCTTCGCATCGGTTGCAGCTGGTTTCCCTTCAAGCCTTGGTCAAATTGGCCAGCAGCGTGGACCTGAAACTCTAATCGGTGTTATTGCCGTTGGTGTTGTTATCGTTCTTCTAGTTATCTTGGTTGAGCAGTCTCAGAGAAGAATTCCTGTTCAGTACGCAAAGCGTATGGTTGGTAAGAGAACTTACGGTGGACAGGCTACATACCTTCCAATCAAGGTAAACCAGGCCGGTGTTGTTCCAGTTATCTTCGCGTCAAGCTTGCTATACCTACCTGGTCTGATTGCTCAGTTCAATGGCCCTGATGCATCTGGAAAGATTGCTGACTGGGTTATCTGGATTAATAACAACCTGACCCAGGGTGACCAGCCGTTATACATGGTTATGTACTTCCTGATGATTATTGCTTTCACATACTTCTATGTATCAATTACCTTCAACCCAGAAGAGGTAAGCGAGAACATGAAGTCTTACGGAGGATTCATCCCAGGTATCCGTGCGGGACGTCCAACAACTGAGTACCTTGAATATGTTCTAAGCAGAATTACTTTGCCTGGAGCTATCTACCTAGGTCTTGTTGCTTTGATTCCGCTAGTTGCTTTAACCCTTCTAAACGCTAACCAGAACTTCCCATTCGGTGGTACTTCGATTTTGATCATCGTCGGTGTTGGTCTTGAGACTGTCAAGCAGATCAGCGCTCAGATGCAGCAGCGAAACTATGAAGGTCTTCTGAAATGAGTCGGTTTCTCTTGATCGGCCCTCCGGGTGCCGGCAAGGGAACACAGGCTGCCTTGTTAGCTAATGCATACGGTATCCCTGCTATTTCCACAGGGGATATTTTCAGAGCGAACGTTAAAGACGAGACTGAACTTGGTTTGAAAGTTAAATCAATTATGGATCGCGGCGAATACGTTCCTGATTCCCTAACCAATGAACTTATTAGAGACAGACTTTCCAAGGCTGATGCAGAAGCTGGTTTCCTACTTGATGGCTACCCAAGAACTAATGATCAAGTCAATGAACTTGATGACATTTTGTCTGCTCAGCACAGAATCTTAGATGCAGTTATTTTGTTGGTGGCCGACCCTGATGAACTAGTTCGTAGGTTACTAAAGCGTGCTCAAGAGCAGGGTCGAACAGATGACACTGAAGATATCATGCGTCATCGTCAGAATGTTTACCTTGAGCAGACTCAGCCACTAATCGAGATCTATTCTTCTAGGTCTCTTGTTGTTGAAATTGATGGTTTGGGTCAAGTTGGCGAAGTTACCGAAAGAATTCTCAACGCCCTAACTGCTCGTGGCCTAAGCCCAGCTCGCTAAAAGGTATTCCTCATGGCCCGCGAGCGTATAACGCTTAAATCAAACTCGGACATTGTCCTCATGCGTGAAGCAGGGTTAATCACCGCCGCAGCACTAAAAGCAGTTCGTGAAGCAATTTCTCCAGGAGTCTCAACACTTGAATTAGATTCAATAGCTGAAGCAACCATAGTTTCGATGGGGGCTAAGAGTAACTTCAAGCTGGTAGCCGGATATAGGCACACTATCTGCGCATCTATAAATGATGAAGTTGTTCATGGAATCCCATCCAAAGATCGAATTCTTAGAGCGGGAGACATTGTTTCTGTGGATTGTGGGGCTATCACACCTTCAGGCTGGAACGGCGATGCTGCATTTAGCAAGGTAGTTCCAGGTGGAAATCCGGAGCTGATGGCTTCGAGGCAAAGAGTGAGCGATGCCGGCGAAAGTGCCCTTTGGGCGGGAATTGCAGCTTTCGCCACAGCAACCCGCCTAAATGAGGTTGGCCGAGCAGTGGAGAAAAGCATTAAGGCAGCTGGCCGTTTCGGCATACTTCAGGACTACATAGGTCATGGTGTGGGCAGGTCTATGCATGAAGATCCAGCTGTCTATAACTACCAAACCCGCGATTTAGGGCCAGTTATAGAGCCTGGCCTAGTAATAGCAATTGAGCCAATGATCACCGCGGGCAGTCAAGCGGTAAAGATTTTGGACGATGAATGGACTGTTTCGAGTAAAGATGGCTCAGATTCGAGCCATTGGGAGCATACGGTAGCTCGTCACGCAGGTGGAATCTGGGTGCTAACGGCAGAAGATGGCGGGGTAGCCGGATTAGCTAAATATGGGATTACCCCAGTTCCCTTGGAATCTTAACTACCATTATTTGCTTAAATGTCCTAGGATTGAGTCTTGGTGTTTCGGCACGTAAAAATCCCTCTTTTTAGTTGGCTTTTCTGCGTGTGTTTGAGGCAACAGAAGAATAAAGATAAGTGAGTTTATGGCCAACAAAGACGGCGTCATCGAGATCGAAGGCACAGTTTACGAGGCTCTTCCGAACGCGATGTTCAGAGTTGAGTTGACTAACGGGCACAAGGTTTTGGCACACATCTCTGGGAAAATGCGTCAGCATTACATCAAGATTTTGCCGGAAGATCGCGTGATTGTTGAACTATCAACCTACGACCTAAATCGTGGGCGAATCATTTATCGATACAAGTAAATCGGTTTTGTAAAAAACCACGAACAGAAATAAAGAGACATGAAGGTTAACCCAAGCGTTAAAAAGATTTGCGACAAGTGTAAAGTCATTCGTCG
>CANKLZ010000066.1 GCA_947483795.1 Micrococcales bacterium
CCGCCACCAGCACAAATGATGTCGTTGCCTGCAGTGCCTGTGATTCGATCAGCTTTTTCTGTTCCATCTATAGTGCAGGCTACTGGCGATAGGGCAGAGCTCATAGTAGGAAAACCAGCCACCAACAAAGGGGTCAAGGCCAATAGGACGAGAGTCTTCTTAAGCACGATGGTTCTCCTAACCGAATATTTGTTAGAAATCTAGCACAGAAAAAGCCTGGTTTAATAGTCGAATCTTGGCTTGTCAGAGAAGTTTCAGGCTATAGAAAGCGCTTTCAAAGTGCGGATATCTAAGCATTTTGACTACCAAAGCACAGGTCTTTTCAAACCCGCAAGTATGATTTTGTACTATGACTAATTTAGACCGCCCAGAAATTGAACCAATGCTAGAGCCAGCACCTAAGGTGTTGACTACCAAAGACATCGTGATTGGCGATGGAGCAGAAGCCCCAGCTAATTCAGTAGTGAATGTTCACTACCTAGGTGTTGACTATGAAAGTGGTGAAGAATTTGATTCTTCATGGGGCCGTGGCGAGTCCATTGAATTCCCACTAAACCGTCTAATCAAAGGCTGGCAAGAAGGTATTCCAGGCATGAAGGTGGGCGGCAGAAGAATGCTTATCTGTCCTCCTGAGATGGCTTACGGTCCAACTGGTGGCGGCCACGCACTTTCAGGCAAGACTTTGGTATTCGTTATTGATCTACTAGGCGTTAAGTAGTTTTCAAGTGCTAACTCAGAATCACTAATCGGTTCACAAGCACCAGTTCAACAATAAGATTTGGATAACGATTGGGGTTATGTGGCAGAGAGTAAAAAGACACGTTTTGTAGCTCTTGTTATGGCAACACATTTTCCCCAAGCCCTAACAATGTTGGTCGTTACTACAGTGGCAAGTGCTGCTTATGGCCAGCAGGGAATCAAGTTATTCTTTGTGGCTATAGCAACTGCGGCAGGGCAGGCTTCAATTGGTTGGGCGAATGATTACATCGATGCCAAATCGGACCTAGCGCTGAACCGCAATCACAAACCATCGGTTAAATACTCCTTAGATCCTAAAACTTTGAGAACTCCAATCCTGGTAGCGATAGTTGTTATGGTTCCTTTCTCGTTTTTGGCTGCTGGCTGGGTAGGTGGCTTGGCTCACATCTTGGCAGTTGCAAGTGCTCAGGTTTATAACCTTTACCTTTCAAGAACTATCTGGTCTTGGTTACCCTATGCGGTTTCCTTTGCTCTCTTGACCGTGTTTATAACCCAATCGAGTTGGGGTGAGCTGTGGCCGAGCTGGCAGATAGTATCCATCGCAGCCTGCGTTGGCATCATCGCTCACGTGTTCAATGCACTGCCAGATATTCAAATAGACAAAGAGGTCAAACTAGGAGGTCTTGTTGTCTCACTTGGTAAATCGAGAGCAGTAGCTCTTATCGTGCTGTTGGCAGCTATTTTGCTGGGCTTATTAGCTGAGGTCGTTAGCTATGTTTAGGAGTTGTGAGGAAATAACTGAAATTATTGGTTTGCTACAGCCGATCTATTTCAGTACAGAAGCGCGAAAGACAAGGCTACGAAAATACCGATGAAAATAACTGGTGTCAGATATTTAGCAACGTGTAGCCATTGAGAAGTTTTTGATATAGTTCGAGATATTGAACTATTGGAATTTAGCGCTTTTAGGTCACGTGCCACGGCCTGAGCCTCGTGAGCAGCGGAATACTCAACCAGTGCCCCTAAAATACCTGAGGCAAGAAGGATGCCTAGAACGGCCCAAACATTAAAAGTACCTGATGCTCGGAGAGCTGGCACTAGTCCCGCGGTAGTTATCAGTAAGAACGTTGGCGCGAACTGCGCAACCACCAGTTGGTTTCGGTTTCTATTCCAGAGGTCGACTAACTCTTTTTCAGTCATATCATTCAGCTTTCAAGTTTGCATTTCTAGAACAAATTCTACTTCGCCGACAATCCTTCTAGCGCTTGTAAGGGCAATGCCTGCATATGTTTGTACAGCACTTGCCCTGGTCAGCTAGTGATTTGGCATTGAAAACAAAGAACCCAGTTTCAGGGTCAGTATAGCCAGGCTCATTCGTATCTAAAGACTGTTGGTGCTCAGACATGATCGCTTCATAAAAAGGGTTCGACTCATTTAGCCTGTCAGGGTGCGGCTGATTCAGGTCACGACGAACTACATCTCTTTTTGGCATTGATTAATCGTATGCCTACATTCAAGCAAGAGCTCACAACCACACCATCGACGAATGAGAAGCAGGCCAGGTTATTTGCCCAAGGATTTACTGTTCTAGACTGGTCCCAGAACAAGTGTGGAAGCAAACTAGCGATTGTGGTCGAGAACTATATGACAGTTATGCGTGGAACCCTGATTGGGGTCTATAACGCTGACGGTGGACTCCGTGGCGAACTTACCTACGTCTTTGGACACCTAATTGGTATTAGGAGTTGCAGCCTCTGTGACATCTCTCACTCACCGATAAAGAAGAAGGCTGCCTTCAAAGAGCTGGAGCAGCACTTGCTGGCAGAGCACGGAATCCTTGTGCGAATGATTCACCTGAACGAACGCAACGAACGTGAGACGAAGGCATCTGAAGGCCGGGAGCCATGCATGCTCCTGGAGTATCCAGACCAGTCAATTTCAATGTTCCTGGATTCAACAGATCTAAAGGCACTCTCTGGACGTGTGAGTTCACTCAAGAAGCTGATTACTTCAAGACTTGACCTGTACCTATAGGCGCAAAGCTGAAACCCCCGCAACTTCTTGTCGCGAGGGTTTCAATTCTGGTAGGCCCCGTCGGGATCGAACCGACGACCCACGGATTAAAAGTCCGTTGCTCTAACCAACTGAGCTAGAGGCCCAAATCTGCAATGCAGACTTTCTATTCTAACTTTTTTGCAAGGCTATTTCTTAGTGAAGTCAATAGTTGCCTGCACAGCCCGTTTCCATCTGTCGTAGGCTCCAGGGCTAACTTGCTCTGGGTGGAAGGAAGCTTTCACTGGATTGAGTTCCAATAGTTCCTCTAATGAGGACCAGAACCCTACTCCTAGGCCTGCTAGATAGGAAGCACCTAGAGCAGTTGAATCCAGGTCCACAGGTCTCTCTAGGGGCACTCCAAGTTGATCTGCTTGGAACTGCATGAGCAGGCTGTTAGCTGATGCTCCACCATCAACACGAAGACTTGAGAGCTTGATGCCGGTTTGGCCCATGGCATCAAAGATATCTTTTACTTGGAAGGCGATGGCCTCAAGTGTTGCTCTGGCTATGTGAGCGTTGGTTGTTCCTCTGGTCAATCCAAAAATTGAACCAGTAGCTTTAGGTTCCCAGTAAGGAGCACCTAGACCTGTTAGTGCAGGCACAAAGACAACGCCGCCGTTGTCTTGCACTGTTCGGGCAAGAGTTTCAGAGTCTGCAGATTTTTCAATAATCTTTAGTCCATCTCTTAGCCATTGAACCGCAGCTCCTGCAACAAAGACAGATCCTTCGCTTGCATAGGTTCTCACTCCGTTTAGTTGCCAAGCAACTGTGGTGATGAGTCCGTTATCTAATACTGAAGAATTAGTTCCAATGTTTTGCAAGATAAATGCACCTGTTCCATATGTGCATTTAGCGCCACCAACTTCAAACTGTGTTTGACCAAATAGCGCAGCCTGTTGATCTCCTGCTATTCCTGAAATAGGAATAGTTAATCCAAAGAAGCACTCTGGATCAGTTGTTGCCAGTTGTCCACTTGAATCAACAACTGTTGGTAGAGCTATGAGAGGAATCTCGAATAGATCTAAAAGTTCTTCTGACCACTTACCCTGGTGAATGTCATAGAGCTGAGTTCTTGATGCGTTAGAAGCGTCAGTGATGTGAGATTTACCGTTAGTAAGTCTTGAGATTAGGTAAGAGTCAATTGTTCCAGCGATTAGATTTCCGTTGGTAACTTCTTTCCAGATCCCTGGTTTGTTGAGGGCAATCCAACGGAGCTTAGAAGCACTGAAGTATGGGTCTAAAGGCAAACCGGTTAGTTGCTGGACTTTACTAAAAGTGGGATTAGTTCTTAGATCTTCAAGAATCTGAGTTGTTCTTCTGTCCTGCCAGACAATTGCGGGAGTGGGGGAGGCTAGTGTATTTCTATCCCAGAGACCTACTGTTTCCCTCTGGTTAGTAATACCAAGACCCTTGAAGTTGACTTCACCTAGAGTATCTATAACTTGCTTGACAGCTGACTTAGTTGCCTGCCAGATCTCCTCTAAGTCGTGCTCAACCCAACCTAGTTGAGGAAAGTGCTGAGGGAACTCTTGGTAGCCGTGGGCAGATTTTGAGCCATCTTTGTTAATGGCAATTGCAGTTACCCCAGTGGTGCCAGCATCAATTGCGAGAATCATTACCTTCTCCTAGTGA
>CANKLZ010000067.1 GCA_947483795.1 Micrococcales bacterium
AGTTGACTTGCTGACTCGCTCTGCCAGAGTTCCGCGGTCAGGGTTGGCATCGATAGCAATAACCCTGTCTTCGCGAACTAAAGCCATAGCCATTCCAAGCAGAGTGGTTACGGTGGTTTTACCCACTCCACCCTTACGGGTTAGCACAGGAACGAATTTTGCTCCCCCATCGAGCTGAGTAGCAATTCTGGCATCGGTTGCTTTACGTTCACGAACGCGGAGGTTATCGCCTAAGTTGATTGTTTTAAGGGATAAAAAGTAAAGGAATCGGCGTATGCCAGATTCTGGCGCAGGTCTGTTCTTTGGAGAAACATCGATAAGACGATCAGCAGTCAACATAGCTGCTGGTTCAGGCTGATCAAAGGCATCGCCACGCAAGCTGTCGCGCCTGGTGTATCCAGCTTGGCTGGTTGCAGAAACATCGATAGCAGATTCTGATTGCGGAACTATGGCAGTTGCCTCAGTTACAACATTTATCGAAGAAGTTGAAGGTGTCAGGTCAATCGTGCCTGCATCCAGACTTGCTGTTGATAATTCTGGTGCAACTGCTTCTGTCTTCTTACGACGGAGCAGTCCGCGTTCTGATTTTTCAGCCAAAGCTAATCCTTTTGTGACATTGTGGCTTGAACAGTAGCCAAGCCGAACCTTTTTATTGGATAAGTCTATTCGCTACTGAGGTTCGACGACGAGAATCAGGTCACCTGACTCGACAGACTGGGTTTTGCCTATGGCTAAACGCCGTACGATACCTGCGATATTGGCTGTTATGGTAGCTTCCATCTTCATGGCTTCAATAGTTGCTACTGGCTGCCCAATGGCTACAGCGGTGCCTTCAACGACCTGGAGGGTAACCACACCGGCAAATGGAGCAGCCACTTCAGCGAGATTAGAGGCATTAGCTTTCTCTGCCACAACCACATCTGAGGCTATCTTTCTGTCCCTAATGTTTAGGGGTCTGAGTTGACCATTGAGGGTCGCCATGACGGTCCTGAAGCCCTTAGAGTCTGGGCTACCAATTGCCTCTAAGCCAACAAAGATGCGCACACCCTTAGCTATTTCAACCACATGCTCGTGGCCCTGCTCGAGTCCATAAAGGTAATCCAGGGTGTCAACAGCGTCAAGGTTTCCGTAGGTCGCCCTTGCCTTGTCAAAGTCCTTAGTTGGACCTGGGAAAAGCAGCCGGTTCAATGTGCTTCTTCGGGTTTGGGAGTTCTCAGATCTGAGATTCTCAAGGTCTTCCTCAGATACCTCGGTTAACCCGAATTTAGGATTCTTTCCTTGCAAAACTTTGGTTCTAAATGGCTCAGGCCAGCCACCAGGAAGATCTCCTAATTCACCGGCCATAAACCCAATTACAGAATCTGGAATGTCATAGTTCTGCGGGTTCTCTGCAAAGTCTGCTGGGTCAGCATTCACCGCTACTAAATGCAGAGCTAGATCACCCACCACTTTTGAGGATGGGGTTACCTTAGGTGGTCGACCAAGTATTCGGTTGGCTGCCGCATACATATCCTCGACGCGTTCGAACTGGTTTCCGAGCCCTAGTGCAATTGCCTGCTGTCTGAGGTTGCTTAGTTGCCCACCTGGAATTTCGTGCTTATACACACGACCGGTAGGTCCTGATAGCCCAGACTCAAATGGTGCGTAAGCATTTCTAACCGCTTCCCAATAAGGTTCGAGGGCAGTCATCTCATCAAGTGAAATCCCCGAGTCTCTATCGGTGTTTGCTAATGCCGCTACCAGTGCAGAAGCAGATGGCTGGCTCGTTGTTCCAGCCATCGGAGCTGAAGCCACATCCACTGCGTCAACTCCTGCATCTATGGCGGCTATCAAAGTTGCTAGCTGACCACCTGCGGTGTCGTGGGTGTGTAGATGGACTGGAACTTCAAATTCAGCTCGAATTGCTTTCACTAGTTTTGCTGCAGCTTGTGGGCGAAGAAGTCCTGCCATATCTTTTATAGCGATGATATGCGCTCCTGCAGCAACAATTTGCCTTGCAAGACCTAAATAGTAATCAAGTGTGTATAGATCCTCTTTAGGGTCTAGTAGGTCACCGGTGTAACAAATGCTTACTTCAGCAATTGCAGTTTTAGTCTTAAGGACAGCATCGATTGCGGGAATCATTTGATTGACATCATTTAGCGCATCAAAGATTCTAAAAATGTCAACTCCAGCGTCTGTTGCTTCTCTAACAAAAGCATCGGTGACCTCAACTGGATAAGGTGTATAACCAACAGTGTTGCGTCCTCGCAGAAGCATCTGAATACAAATGTTGGGCATAGCAGCACGAAGTGCTGTGAGTCTTGCCCATGGGTCCTCGCCTAAGAAACGAAGAGCAACGTCGTAGGTCGCTCCACCCCATGCTTCAACTGAGAAAAGCTTGTTGAGAATTCTGGCTTCGTATGGAGCTACCTCAACAAGGTCCCGACTTCGAACTCTGGTTGCCAAAAGTGACTGATGGGCATCTCTGAAAGTTGTGTCCGTAATTGCAACTGGTCCTTGATTACGCAAAGCTCCAGCAAACGCTAATGGACCTAACTCTAAGAGTTGCTGTCTTGAACCTGATGGTGCAGGTTGAGTCAAATCTATTTTGGGTAACTTGGTTGCAGGCGTGATTAGGTTTCCCCTAGATCCATAAGGTTGATTCACTGTTACATCAGCCAACCAGTTCAGGATTTTAGTTCCACGATCTAGTGATGGATAAGAATTTAAGAGAGCAGGTCTTTCATCGATGAAAGACGTGCTAAGTTCTCCAGCTTTAAAGCTAGGGTCAGACAAGACGCCCTGAAGGAAAGCAATGTTGGTGGAAACCCCTCTGATTCTAAATTCAGCAAGAGCTCTCGATGCGCGACTAATTGCGGTAGGTAAATCTCTACCCCTTGTTATTAACTTCACAAGAAGCGAATCAAAATATGGGCTTACTTCGCTGCCGGTTGCTGTGGTTCCTCCATCTAGGCGAATACCCGCTCCACCTGGGGATCTGTAGGTAGTGATCTTTCCTGTGTCAGGTCTAAAGTTTGCGGAAGGATCCTCTGTTGTGATTCGGCATTGAATAGCAAAGCCATGCATTTCAATCTTGTCCTGAGTAAGACCTAAGTCAACCAGTGACTCTCCTGAAGCAATTCTCATTTGTGATTGAACTAGATCAACTTCAGTAATCTCTTCAGTAACAGTGTGCTCAACCTGAATTCGAGGATTCATTTCAATGAACACATGCTTGCCAGCATTAGGTCCTACGGTGTCAATTAGGAATTCGACAGTTCCTGCGTTGAGGTAACCGATTTGTTTAGCAAAGGCTATTGCATCTTTATAGAGCTCTTGACGAAGATCTTCATCAATGTTTGGGGCAGGTGCAATCTCAACAACTTTCTGGTTTCTTCTTTGCACCGAGCAGTCTCGTTCAAAAAGATGAACAATGTTTCCTTGACTATCCGCAAGGATCTGAACCTCAATGTGTCTAGGTCGAAGAACTGCTTGCTCCAGAAATACTCTGGCATCACCAAAAGCACTTTCCGCTTCACGCATCGCTTCGCCAAGTGCGGCTTTGAGTTCAGATTCTTCTGCAACTCTTCGCATACCGCGACCACCGCCACCTGCGACCGCTTTTACAAATAATGGAAATCCAAAACCGATAGATGCATTTACTAGTTCATCAACATCAGCTGACTGAATGGAAGACTTTAGAACAGGTACGTTAGCTGCAATAGCAGCGTCCTTGGCGTTGACTTTATTTCCAGCAAGCTCGAGCACGTGCGAGCCAGGACCAATAAACACAATTCCATGAGCTATAGCAGCTTCGGCGAGATGGGGGTTTTCAGATAAAAAGCCGTATCCAGGATAAATAGCGTCAGCGCCACACTCCTTAGCAACCCTGATGATCTCTTCAACATCCAGGTATGCACGCACTGGATGGCCAATCTCACCAATTTGGTAGGCCTCATCAGCTTTGAGGCGGTGCGATGAGTTTCTGTCTTCGTAAGCAAATACAGCCACCGTCTTAGCGCCTAGTTCATAGGCAGCACGAAACGCTCTAATGGCTATCTCGCCTCGATTGGCGACCAGAATCTTCTTGAACACGAGTTCCTAACTAAAGGCAAACGGACTAAATAGTGGCTTGCACATAAATCAAAAGGTAGCCTAGAGCAGTGCATGTATTGAGCGTTAGTGCCCTCAAGGGCGGAGTCGGTAAGACCACTATTACTCTGGGTCTTGCCTATGCCGCCATGGCTAAGGGCCTTAGAACTTTGGTGATCGACTTAGATCCCCAATGCAACGCTAGCAATGGTTTAGGTGCGGTTGGGGAATTTGAACACTCAGCAGCTGAAGTCCTCAAAAAGCCCCGACACAACTCTGTGTTGAAAGCAATTGTAGCCTCATCTTG
>CANKLZ010000068.1 GCA_947483795.1 Micrococcales bacterium
GAGGATGGCTCTAAGCAGCCTTTCTATATCAATGCCGGTGATCAAGGAATGCTTGCTCTAGCAGGCATCTATGACTGGTGGTTAGACCCGACCAAGAAACCAGATGACCCTTCAAGATGGTTGCTCTCATTTGCAATCCTTACTAAAGACGCAGCAGAGCCTTTAGCTCCAATTCACGAGAGGAATCCAATACTGTTATCTGCTTCGTCCATGACCGAATGGTTAGACCCAGAGAACCTTGAAGACCCAGAGAACCTTGAAGACCCAGAGAACACAACCCAAGATCTACTCAATGAACTAGCAAATGAATCAGATGAGATTGCTGGTCAGGTTGAGTTCTGGCCTGTTAGTACAGATGCCGGGAATGTCAGAAATAACAGTGAGAACCTAATCAAACTCATAGGCAACTAGGCCACATTCTGTAGCTGCATGAGTTTATAAAGCCAAATATCGTCAAAGAAATAGCGCTTCATAGACTGAACTAACTATTTTTTTTGTCCTAAAATACAAATACCAAGTCCACTGACCGCAGGAAACCTCCAAATGAAGAAAACCCTAGTGACATTAATCTCCCTACTGGCAATCATTGCAGGAACAACTTTGAATTCGATGCCTGCCTCTGCAATCGTCTGGCCAAAAACTGGACATGTCTATTACACCGTTGGAGAGAACGTCAGGCTTGATCTAGGTTGTCAGGAAGCCGGCACGTACTCAGTAACATTTGCAAGCGGAGTACTTCCTGACGGATTATCTATTGATCCAGAAGGGCTTGTTACCGGAACACCAACAAAAGCAGGCGATTATCCAATCCGTAACTATAGATGCAGTTCCGCAGTTGGTAGCGCGGGCTGGCTCGACTGGTCGCTGACCTTTCACATCGCACCTGGGACTCCCATGCCGGTTCTAACTGCTCACAGCCTGAACACTGCTGATTGCAGTTTCTACGTAGGATATCTTTTGCCTGCTACACCAGATGCTGGTTCTGTCTTCATCGACATTGATAACGGCAGTGGAAACAGCATCCATGCGTATTTAGATCCAACAGATCAAAGAAGTTCAGGAACGCTTTACGGGGGTCATTTAACAATTCAAGATCTAAATGAAGCAACTGACATTTTTGGACTTCTTCTTTCGGTAACTGGTTACAGAGTATATAGCTGTGGAGACACACTCAATGTTTCAGTGGGCTATCAAACAAGCGGTGCCCCTGTCGCAAAGGCGACTGTTTCAGGCGTAGTAGTCGATAAGCCAGCTGAAGTACCTGGTCCGACTCCAGGAAGTGCTCCAGTTCAAAAACTTATGAATCTCAACAACGCTGATTGTGAATTCAGAGTTCTTGCCTGGCTTCCAACTACTCCTATGGCTGGGTCAACCAAAATTTCAATCATTTCACAAGCTGCCACAGAAACAATTACCTACACAATTGCCGACGATGTGGCTAGCGGTCTAATGGATTTCAAATTCACCCCAACTAACATGTCTAGAGGTATGGATGGAATCGTGAGCGTGGACTCCCAAGCGAGCAATGTCTGGCAGTGTGGATCGCCACTTTATGTTGTAGTGGATTATCGTGACCTTCTGAATAACTTCTGGTCTTCAGTATCGGAGCCAGCTCTTCAAACCGATGGCTTCGCGGTTACACCAACTAAGCCAGAAGTGATTGATAATCCAGAAATATCAATTACTGCTGAACAGTCGAATCTTGGAACGTGCAACATTTCTGTAGTTGCAACTATCCCAGATGACTACAGACCAATCACAATTGGAATTTCAGATGTTGAATCAACTGATTTGATTACCTCTTTGCTTGTATACGAGAGCAGCTCGGCCAACGGAGTAATCACCGTAAACCTTTCGTTTACATCAATAGACGGAATTTTTGCTAACGTGCCTTTTGAGGATGAGGACAGGACCCTGAATGGCACACCTGTGTGTTCTGGAGACTATAGAGCCTTAATTGTTGCTGAAGGAGTTTTGGCCTCAACTACTTTCACTCTTGGTCAAACCATGCCAACCTGCAACGCAGGAAGCATCTTGGATGAAGAACAGTTTCGATGCATAGCAGTTGAGCGAGGCTTCTACACCACTGAACTAAATAGCAGCACACCAATTGCCTGCCCTGCCGGTATGACAACATCCACAACAGCTTCTAAGTCAATTAACGACTGCTACAAGCCGATTGTTCAAAGCATAGTTGGTCTCAAAGCTCCTAAAGCTCTAAAGTACAAAGCGACTACCAACCTAGCCATTATCACCAATACAAAGGCACTAGCTAAATACAAGATCGCTGGACCTTGCACCGCCAAGGTAGCCAACATTGTCACAAAGGTGAAGGGTAAGAAGGTAAGCACAAAGATGCTCAGGGTGACTGCAGGCAAGAAAGCGGGTAACTGCTCAGTAACTCTTACCTCTCAAGCCAAAGACAAGTATCTAGCTATGTCCAAGCCAGTAAAGATCAAGGTAAGTAAGACTGGGAAGTAAAAAGGCAGGCTCTTAACCACTGTTGTATTTAGGTGCGGACGATAAAGAAATACTTGCCCTCATCCATGAAAGCAATCTAAGTTAGGTTGCCAGAGAAGTCGATTTTTAGCCGATTCGTGTAAATTGAAGGTATGAAAAAACTGTTAATGTTGCTCAGCATAATCGGACTTCTATCCACTTTTGGCGTTCAAGGTGCGTCTGCAGTAGATCCTGCTCCATCATGCGCTCAAGGTGGAGTCTGTAAACTCGGCGACATCGGCCCCGGTGGTGGAATCGTATTTTATGTTCGAACTAAAGAGACTGTTTCAGTGTGGCGAACAGGCAATGCTGAGAAAGATTTGGCATTTGACGCGAATGGCTGGAAATACCTTGAAGCAGCACCGAAAACTTGGGCTGGCGGCAAAAATGATCCAAACCATGGTTGGTGTAACAACACAAATACAGCAGCAGCCTGGACCAAGAATCTTCAAGGACGAGATTATTACTACAAATGGCGCCCTGGAAAGCCTCAGAGCGGCTACCTAGCAGGTACCGGGTTTGGGAACTCACAAATTATGTTTGAAAACTGCACAGGTGGAGCAGCGACCAAAGCACGCAAGTATCGCGGTGGCGGCAAGTCAGATTGGTATTTGCCTAGAATGACTGAAATGAATCAACTTGTAATGTATGCCGGTGGAAAGCTCAATCCTGATAGCGCATGCTGTGAGAAAGATTTCCCTAAGAAACAGAACGCAAAATTCAAAGCGAGTACCTATGCATTCAATTGGGGCAGTTCTTACTGGATTTCAAGCTACAGCTTTGGAAGAACCGCCGCTCAGAATCTTGGGCCTGATATCTTCGTTTTTGGAGCAAGGTACCCTTCGAATAGCGGACTCCCCTTTGTCCGACCAATTCGAGCTTTCTAGCATTAGAACTTAGTTTCCACGTCAACTGTGGCCCTGGCTGGTTCACGACCAAGCGGGTCAGGTGCCAATAGGAAATCAAAGTAGAGAGCTCTAAACAACCCTTCTTTAGCAACTCAGGTGACCCAACAAGATTGTTACTGTCCTTTGCAATCCTTACTAAGGATGCAGCAGAACCTCTAGCTCCAATTCACGAGAGGAATCCAATACTGTTATCTGCTTCGTCCATGGCCGAATGGCTGGACCCGGACAATCTTGAGGACCCAGAGAATACAACCCAAGATCTTCTCAACGAACTAGCAGAAGAGTCAGACCAGGTAGCCGCAGTTGTTGAGTCTTGGCCAGTAAGCGCTGAAGCCGGGAATGTTCGAAACAACAGCCCATCCCTAATAATCCAGCTATCCCAGTAAACAGAGGCTGAAAACATTGCATTACCACTGGGATTTCATTAGAAATAGCCAGTAAAACGAGTATTAATAGACATATGTTCAAACCTTCAGAATCAGGGACACTAGGCTTAAAAACAAAGCCGAGCAAAGGACTAGCCCTGTGATAAAAGCCATCTCTAAGTCACTTCTTTCAATTCTTGGAGTTTCAGCACTCTTGTTTGTTTCTCTTCCGAACCAAAGCTCAGAAGCGAGTGTCAGCACATCTACTGCAAGCAAAGTTTCAGCTGGCTTGGAATCGAAAGAACAAAAGTTGGTTGAACAGGACTCCAAGTTGTTTGGTCCAGCAAATGCCGCTACCTACACTCTTGCCGATGTTGCTAAGAACAACACTAGAACCAGCTGCTGGACGATAGTCAGTGATCAGGTTTACAACATAACTTCTTACATCAGCCGTCATCCAGGCGGATCTACAGCTATCTCAAAGCTCTGTGGCGTAGATGGCACAGCAATCTTCATAAACATGCA
>CANKLZ010000069.1 GCA_947483795.1 Micrococcales bacterium
TAATCAGTGGGTTCCGGGTTCGATTCCCGGGGAGCGCACGAAACCCCAGTTCCTTCTCACGAGGACTGGGGTTTCTTCAATATTGGCCTAGCGGTTATGGAAAGCCAGAACCTGCTTGGCAAAAGCTTCGGATAGATCCCATGCTTGTTTTCTGTAGCTGGCTGCTAGTTCGTGAGACTTCGCGATTTGTTCATCAAGGTCGATGCCTTCTCTCAGGAATGCGCGACGGTAGGTACTTAGCCAAGCTAGCTGTTGGGAGAGACCAACCTCTGGGTGAAACTGGGTTGCCCAAGCACTGGAACCAACTCTGAACGCTTCGATGGTGCCATTGCTTTCACCAAGAAGAACTGCGTTTTCTGGTAATTCAAAAGTGTCATAGTGAAATTGAAAAGCATCTGCGGTTTCACCTAATGACCCAATTACAGGATCGTTGGCAGCCTCTGGAAGCATGTCTACTTTTGTCCAAGCAAACTCTCCTGCATCAGCTTTATAGACTCGAGCGCCTGCAGCTGAGGCAAGCAGTTGGGAACCAAAGCAAAGCCCAAGAAGTGGAGTCTCTGTTTTTAGTGCCCACTCCATGATCTTGCGTTCGTGACTCATCCAAGGATGTTCAGCTTCTTCTAATACACCTGCGTGAGCACCTAGTGAAATGACCCCTGAATACTGATTTAGCTTGTCTAGATCAGGGAGTCCATCACCGTCATTCTGGACATCCCAGGTATTCATGACAATGCCAGCTTCGGCTATTGGGTTGGCCATTTCATTGAGATGGTCATCGATGTCGTGAACGATGACAAGAATCCTCGGCTGGGTACTCATGGGTTCCTTTCGTTGACACAATCCTATTGTCCGGGTCTTGATGTGTACTCACGGGGCAAGGCAGTCCCGTTTCCTGCCTAAAAGATTCGTAATTTGGTATATACATGAGTTTTTACCGCACTGATCGGCTAGGAATAGGGCAATTGATTAGGCAGCCCGTTTATAAAGTTGGCATGAAAAACAAACTATTTATCTCTTCCACTGCTGCCCTTGTTTTCGGTAGCTTCATTTTTGCAACTCCTGCTTCAGCTACCACAATCAACGTGGCTAAGGGAAGCATGAACTTCGGTGCTGTTACGGGTACTGACCAACCTGACATGATCGGAGACAACGCTGGTCTTGGCTTTAGTTACCGATACAACGAAGTGTTCGCAGGTGTTGATGCAGTTGCTACAGTAATCGACATCCAAAACATTGATCAGGACGATGATCAGTCAAACGGCGCAGACCTCAAATCAGACGCGTTTGATGACGATGACTCAGAAACTGGCCCAGCAATTGACACCAAGATTGATATTTTCGGTAACTCTGGCGACCCTGAACTAAATGAAGAGCCTGAGCTACAGACCGGAAGCATGACTTTCCGTATTGACTTTGTAGAAGCAGACACAACCAAAGCCGTGACTCTACAAAACATTGCTATGAGAGTGTTCGACATCGATAACCGCCAGTTCGCAAAGTTTGCTGGAATCACCTCATACAAACTTTCGGCCACACCTCCGACCGAACTAGTTGCTTCTAGTGAAAATGGCGTTTTTGAGTTCAAAGAGCCAGTTGGAGGAAGTGCTGATTCGAGCGACGAAGAAAACTGGGTGGCGGTTGAATTTGCTGCGGCAAGCACACTAACAATAACTTTGGGAGCTCGCCAGTCCGGTGGAGCAACTTTTGGCGTTGAATTCGCGGACACAAACTGGACTGAGACACCAAACCAGACCACCGCAGACCTAGTTCCTTACACCGTGACCTATGACGCGAACGAATCAGAGTCCGGCGCTGTTCCTGCTTCACAGTCATCGACTGAGAGCTCACCAATCGTTACCCTTGCAGCGCCTCAGGGTGATCTAGCAAATGGAGAATGTGAATTTGATGGTTGGAACACAAGAACTGATGGAACTGGAAGCAACTTTTTAGACACCGAAACCATCACACTTACAGCTAACACAACACTGTATGCGCAGTGGGACTGTGGTGCACCTGTAGAGGAAGAAACCAATCCAGGTGAAGAACTTGCCGACACTGGTGAAACAACTGACTGGATGACCATGACTGCTCTTTACGCAATCGTGGCTGGAGCGGTTTTGTTTGCACTAGGTAGACGTAAGCGCGCTTAGTTATAACTCTCTAAAGTAAGCCCCTGCAGAATGTGCGGGGGCTTACTTGTTTTCAGCGACACTTAGGCATAGGTGGATAACTCCAACAAGATATTCCATTTCAGGGTTAGCCTGTCTTTGCGATGATTGCGACACTCACTAGACCAACCAAGAGGCTAAGCCGAGCAGGGCTTGAGCTCGAGCCTATTGGCGAGAGTTTGTGGGCGGTTACAAGATCTGGGGAACCTGTTGCAGAGCTAGGGTTTGCAGAGTTCAAGGATCAAGGACCATCGGCTTCTTTAGTAATTGGCAAGAGTCAGCAGGGGAGTATGGCTTGGATTGCTGAAGGCATTCGAGTTCTTCTTGACTATGCCTTTGATGAATACAAGTTAGGAAAAGTTACAGCCAGGGCATCTGTTGATCAGTTATCTTTACTTGCTTGTCTTGAAGACTTTGGTTTTGTTGAGAAATCAAGAAGTAATGGAGGTAAGAAGATTCGTCTTGTTGCTGATCGCTGGGATTACATCAGAGCGTTAGCTGAAACAGAGATGCTGGAGAAACTAGAAGATCGTGAGTGGAGCTTTGGTTTTGATAGTGGTCGAAGAAGAGCAGGCATGTGTTCTTATTACGATAAGAAGATAACTGTCAGCAAGTATCTTGCTTTAGTTCATTCAATTGATGATGTTATGCAGACAGTGCTACATGAGATTGCTCATGCTTTGTGTGGGCCTAAAGAAGGTCATAGTAAGAAGTGGTTAGCCACAGCAAAGAAGATTGGTTACCGTAACGATAAATACACCGGCCAAGAAGTTGCTGCCGCCTATGCACCATATAAAGGACTATGTCCTAATGGTCACGAACACTTTAGATATAGAAAACCTTCAAGACTTTATAGCTGTCAACATTGCAGCAATGGCTATAACAGTAGATACATGATTGATTGGTCAGCTAGAACTAACTAAATAGCGCTGACCAAATCATGATCATTGAGACTAATGCTCCGGCAAAGAAGTTCAACCAAATGAATTGACGCCAACCCTTGTTAGCCTTCTCACAATCTGCATCTGTGATCTTCAAGAATGGAGCAAGGATAAGTAGATATGGCAATGCGGCAATAGCAGCTAGTGGACCTGGCCAAATGGTGTTCATAGCAAGTAACCCTGCAATTGAATAACAGGCGAAAGCAAACCAAACAGTAGCTCTTGCACCAATCATGGTTGCGATGCTAGAGATGCTTGCTTCACGATCTGCTTTGACATCTTGAACTGCACCAAAGGCATGTGAGGCAACTCCCCAGAGAGTAAACGCAAGAATGCTTGATAAAGGAGCAGGGGAACTCATGTCTAGTCCAGATAGTGACATCGCATAAATCATTGGGCCTACGAAGTGGCTCGCTGAAGTTAGGGAGTCTAGGAAGCCACGCTCCTTGAAGCGAAGCTTAGGAGCGCTGTATGCGATGACAGTAAAGATGAACAGGGTTAGCCATAGTGCAGAAGATAGATCTGAGACTGCGTATAGATAGACAAGGAAAGGAACACAGCTAAGGATTGAAGACCAGATGGTTAGCTTGTGATACTTCTTGTTTAGAAGAGCACCTTCGATGCCACCTTTACGTGGGTTTCTTAAATCGCTCTCATAGTCAAAGACATCGTTGATTCCATACATCAAAAGGTTGTAAGGAATTAGGAAGAACAAGGTTCCAATTATGAAGGTTAGATCTATTTCTCTGTTGAGGTAAACGTAGGTAGCACCAAAAGGAAAAGCAGTGTTAATCCAGGACACTGGTCTTGAGGACCAGA
>CANKLZ010000070.1 GCA_947483795.1 Micrococcales bacterium
AGCAGATTGACTGGGTCAAAGCAAACACCACACTACTTAGTTCTGCAGGGCTCAAGGCAAACTATGTTTACACCGCGTACGTTGCTGGATTTGCAAATGATGCTTCAGTGGTTGCTCAACTTCAAATCATGAAGGATGACATCGCTGAAGATGGAACTGTTAAAGACACCAACAACTTTGCCTACTCATATGTTTTGCTAGCACTTATTGCTGGTGAGCAGAACGAACTTGCTAACAAGGTTGCACTCAAACTGATTAGTAACGCGGAAGTAAATGGTGGATACAAATACACCAAGGGTGATACCGAAAGCTTTGAGTCTGCAGATGTCACAGCGTTTGCACTAATGTCAATCCAAGCATCTCTTGGGTTAGGTTCTGCAGAAGATGACAAAGCAAAACAGTTCTCTATTAATAAATCTAGAGAATGGTTGCTAAACAACCTAGTTACTGGAGATCACTTCGAGGCTTACGAGAATCTTGATCTTGGTGGAACTTCATACGCAACTATGGCTTTGATTGCTTCAGGCCAAGATGCGACCAAGCTGGTTGCTTGGTTAGCTGCACGTATCAATGCGGAAGATGGTGGTATTCCATCTCCTTACACCGAAAATGAAAGCGACGTATTCACGACAGTGCAAGCTTTGCTTCCACTTTCTTCAGTGACAGTTGCCGATGCCATGAACAAGATCAACGCCGAACGCGTTGAATCAAACTAGCAAACGCAATGCGGTCCTTCGTCAGAACTAGCCTGATTGGGTTAGTTGCACTCGTCGCTATTGGTTTTCTTTTTACTCAACAGAATCCCAATAGCGACGGGGACGAAGTCCTGCCCACTGTGACCAATGACCTTTGCTTAGACAATGGCACTAGTTTGATAGTTGACTTTGGCACAGATCAGACTGCACCTGCTATTGAGAAGTGTGTGCAGAACTTTGAAGGCAACTCTTGGGATTTGTTTGAGGCAGCTGGAATGGAAGTTACCGGAACTGAAAAGTACCCGGTTGGCTTTATCTGCAGAATCCAAAACTTCCCCGATGACGAAAGTGAACATTGCAAGGACACACCAGGGACCAAAAATGGCAGCTGGGCATACTTTCTTACTGATGAGAGCGGGTCTTGGAAATACAGCCCCGTAGGCGCATCTACCCACAAAGTTCAATGTGGGGTTAGTGAAGGTTGGCGCTATCTCTTGCCCGGCGAACCCACCAACACTGCACCTCGCTCTAACCCAAGAACTTATGTCTGCACCAACTAGAGCAGTTCATCTAGTTTCTGCCCACAAAACTAATCCCCTTTCTTGGTGGCTAGCTGGACTTAGCCTTGCAGTAGTTGCATCTCTTACTAGCAACATATTTGTGTTACTGGCCATTTGTGTTGGCACGCTATCAATAATCAGGCTTTGCCGCGATGACTCCGCGTGGGCTCAATCCATAGGTTTCTACATAAAACTGGCGGGCATTGTTATCGCTCTGCGAGTTGGATTCCGAATTATCTTCAACCTTGGTTCGTCGACTAAGGATGCCTTTTTACTTTTACCGTCAGTGGACATTGATCTTGGTTTTGGCAACTCACTAAAACTGTTTGGACCAATCTCGGCTACCGCGTTCAACTTTGCCCTAGTTGATGGCTTTAGATTAGCTGCCATTATCTTGGCTATCGGAATGGCTAATTCTCTGGCTAATCCACGAAAGCTTCTCAAGTCAACTCCTGGTGCACTCTACGAAATAGCTACCGCTCTATCAATTGCCATAAACCTTGCACCTCAACTAATAGCAAGCCTCAATCGAGTCAGAAGAGCAAGGTCTCTTCGAGGACAATCAAAAGGTATGAAGGCAATCACAGGAATTGTTATTCCTGTGTTAGAAGACACCATTGATCAATCCATGGGCTTAGCTGCCAGCATGTCAGCTAGAGGATTTGGTAGAAAAGGTAACCGCTCTAAGTTCCAAATAATAGGGGCAAGGTTCTTGGCCTTTATCGCCATATGTTTTATAGTCTCAGGTTCAGCATTGCTCTTGTTCTCCCCCGACCAACGGATCCTTGAGCTCACATTCCTAGCCCTTGGTTTAGCGCTTGCTGTTGTTTCCATAAAACTTTCTTCAACTCGAGGAACTATCACTAGGTACCGCAAAGAGCCTTGGCGTCTTGGAGATGCAATCATTCTCCCTACATCATTAGTGCTTCTAGTTCTAGCCTTTGGCGGTGCATTAGCCAAATGATTCAACTCAAAGACCTAACCTTTAGCTATTTGAAATCAGATGGTTCTAAAGTTTCTGAAACGCCTCAAATCAGCAATGTCAACCTAACAATTAATGCAGGCGAATTTGTTTTGGTATGTGGACCAACCGGATCAGGTAAATCAACCTTCCTAAAGACACTAAATGGTTTAGCACCAAGCTTCACCGGTGGAGTGATAACTGGAGAACTGTTCATCAACGGCGTTGACCTAATTGGTTTAGAGCCGCATGAGTTTGCAAGTGTTGTTGGCTACGTGAATCAACAACCTGAGAATGCTTTCGTTGGCGACACTGTTATTGATGAGATTGTTTATTGTGCTGAACAGCTTGGTATTCCAATAGATGAAATTGAATTATCAGTAAAGAAAATCTCCGAACTACTTGAGATATCTGACTTACTTGAAAGACCATTAGCCACACTCTCCGGAGGCCAGCAACAGAGAGTTGCTATTGCCTCAGCCCTAGTTGCAGGACAAAAGATTCTTCTGCTTGACGAACCAACCTCAGCTCTAGATCTAGTCGGAGCAGCGGAAGTGCTCAGGGTATTGCGAAGACTCTGCTCTGAAGAAGGTGTGACAGTTCTGTTAGCAGAGCATCGCATTTCTAGAGTGATTGCTGAAGTTGATTCAGTTCTCGTTGTGCATGGCGACGGCAGTGTTACTAAAGGCCCAACAGCAACCCAGTTCAATGACCCTAGGTTCGTGCCACCAATAATTGAACTCGGGCTAAAACTTGGCTGGAAGCCACTACCAATAACAACTACAGACGCTGCCAAGAAATGGAATGAAACCAAACCTGAATTCCAAGCAAAGGTTCTCTCTAGTGCAACTGCAGAGGTTCTTGCAGTTTCCAATCTCGAGGTTAGCTTCGGCTCTGTTCAGGCTCTCCAACCAACCTCGTTTAGTTTGGCTGGTAACCAGATAACTGCTCTTATGGGTGAAAACGGTTCAGGTAAGACTTCACTTTGCTGGGCTATCCAGGGATCTGGCACTAGGACCAGGGGGACAGTCATTACATATAAAGGTGATACTAAAGACCTGAGTACAACTGAACGCTTAGAAGTTCTAACCATGGTTCCTCAAAGAGCAGCTGACCTGTTGTTCCTAGCAACCCTGAGTGCTGAATTAGAAGAATCAGATAAATATGCTGAGGTATCTCCTGGCAGCACAGCAAAGCTCTTTCAATCATTAGCTGGACGTATCGACACCAGCATCCATCCAAGAGATCTATCAGCAGGACAACAGTTATCCCTAGTTCTAGCCATTCAGTTAGTCAAACAGGCAAAGATAGTGATTCTTGATGAACCAACCAGAGGTCTCGACTACTCGGCTAAACATGCTTTAGCTAAACAGCTCAACAGCATTAGATCTCAAGATAGAGCAGTGCTTATTGCTACCCATGACATTGAGTTTGTGGCAATGATTGCTGACAGAGTTTTAGTCCTTGAAAAAGGAAAGCTCATTTCAGATAGTTCACCGCTAGAGGTACTAGGTTCAGGTAAGCCATTTGCTTCACAACTAGCTGAGATCTCTCAAGAGGTAGGCCTTATAAGTATTGAGCAGGTCAAACTATGAAACTAGTTATCTCTAGATTGAGTATCGCTGTGGCGGGACTTGGCAGCCT
>CANKLZ010000071.1 GCA_947483795.1 Micrococcales bacterium
GCAGGAGCCGCGCCGGTGTGACGTGGCTTGCGAGCAGCCGGGGCAGCGCTAGCTGCACCTTTACGATGGGTAGTTTTAGCCGCGGTTGCTCTAGGCGCGCGCGAATTAGTGCCGTTTTTAGGCATGTTTTTATTCCTTTATAGTGTGTGGCCTTCGTAGGAGTAGTACTTAGGCGCATGGACTAGTCGAACTGCGCTGACCCACACACGAGAGGAACATCTGCAACACGGCAGATTCTCACAAATAGGAAGACTGGCACATTTATCTTGTTCAGACCAAAGGTTCGAACTATGTGCTGCAAACGACTACTGACAGGAAACCCTGACTTACTAACCCTAACGGAAAGGTAACGTTTTGCCTATAGGCAATATATGCCTAATATTGTTGCCAAATAGCAAAGGAATAGCTCATGTCTGCATCAATACCACTCGGCTGGGAAGCCATTGCTCGCGAGATAGCTTCAGCAGTCCTAGATACCGGGACAGAAGGCTATTTCACAATCTCCATCGATAACGATGTGTACCCAGACCTTTATATACAAGGCACCTGGAACTCAGATGAGGAGATCTGGATTGAGATCTCGCCAACTGAAGATGGTGCGGATTTAGTTGCTGAGAGGCTCATTGCGATGGGCTGGAATAGGCCAAACGACGATGTCCCTAACTACTGGAAAGAGCTGAGTTGGGATGAAAGCAACGTTGAAGAAATCGCAGCTGAATACACTCAGGCGATTCAATTATTCGGCTTAGCCGCCGATGATTGTGAACTACAGGTTTCTATCGAAACAGAGAAGTGACTAGATCAAACCTCTGAGCGTTAGCTCTGCATGTAGATCAGCATCACTCGGCTCAACCAGGTGCTTGCCATCAGCAAACAGGATAACTGGAATGTTGGTTCTGCCAGAAATTTCTCTTGCTTCTTCAGTGAATTCTGCTGATTGCTCAACGTCTCTCTTTTCGTATTCAACACCTAGGGTGTTCAAAAGCTTTTCTGATCTTCTGCAGTCCCCACACCAGTCAGCACCGTAAACAATAACTTCACTCATCTTTTACCTCATCCTTATTGAATCTGGAATAAATAACTCTTCACCATCAAAGGTAATACCTGTTAGATCTTTGACAACTATATCTGCCTCAGACTTCACAGCCTTTTTACCGACACCTATTATTAGGCCTACACCTGCTTCAATAGCCGAGATTACCCCGGCTTCAGCATCTTCAAAGACCACACAGTCTTGAGGGTCAAACCCTAGGTTCTTAGCTCCTAATAGATATGGATCAGGATGAGGTTTACCTTGGGCAACATCATCCCCTGTCACTAGTTCTTTAGGAATAAATATTCCTGCTGCCTCTAGTCTTGCTCTGCCCAGGTTTGGATTAGCTGATGTGCAGATAGTCCAGATTCCTGCCTTCAAAGAACTAGTTAGTTCTCTAGCTCCTGGTAAAGCAATAGTCATATGAGCGGTGTTCTGTTCAAGTTCATTGATTCGATCATTAGCAACACTAAATAGTTCAGCACTAACGAGTTCACGAACCATGTCTTCTGCTCTTCTACCTGCATTATTAGCTTTATCTAAGTCATAGCCAGGTGAATACTCAGTAGCCCAAACATCCCAAGCAGCTTTAGCTGCTTGGTGGGAATCCACTAGGACACCATCATTGTCAAAGAGTAAAGCTGAGCAAGAGAACTTCATTGGTTCAAGGCTACCGTCTTAGAACAAGGTCTTTTTGTTACTCAGATGTTATTGGTAAAAGCATTTATTGACTTTAGGAAACTACCTCGGTTTCACTAGCATTGTTCCAAGTGGGGGTCACGGGGGCCTCACAGACTTATTACTGAGAGGAAGCGCAATTGAAGAAAAACTTTGCCGCAAATCAAAATGACAAAACTAACTTGGTGCTACTTGGTATTGGAATAGCGGCTTTACTAATATCGAGTCCTTGGGCGATACAAACAATTCTGTGGGCCACTAGCCCTACTTGGAATGAGCCTGGCAATGCGATGCCTTTGTTGATGGTCTTTATTATTCCAATCGCTATTTTGGCTTTTGGTGGAATCGCGTTGGGTCTCGCTTTAGCAATCCTGAGCTTAATTAGAACTAATAGAGTCGGAATACCTGAATCTCCTGCACATGGAGAGTTCAAAATGATTGTCACACGCAGGGTAGTTGTTTACTCCGCTCTAGCGATATGCTTAGCCTTTCTCAGTCAAAATATTCTGAATGCCCAATTGGATTCAACATTAGCTGGAACAGCCTTGCTACTTCTAGTGTGCGTAACTTGCCTAGCTCAGTTCACCTTAGTGGGATTTGCCTGCTACTTCTCAGTTATAAGCAGAGAAACAGGTGTTTACGTACTGACTGGTTTAGTGCTGCTACCAACTGCTCTAATAAGTTTCAATCAGCTGGTCAGTGCCTTAGTGCCTTTAGTTCGCTGAGACAAAACTTCTAATGCGAACAGCTATATAAGCAGTGACGTTTACCAAAGCCAATGTCAGCATTGCTGGAAGCATTGAGTGAACAAACCAACCTGGAGTAAGTGCCTTGATGTAGTTACCGTTCTCTCTCCATTCAGATAGTTCAGTAATAGCTGCAATACCAAAACCAAATGACATCATGGTCACTACAACTACGAAGACGACTACAAGAACAAAGTTCAAGTTCAGAGCAGCTGTTCCAGCTACCTTTTTAGGCTTTGCTTGAGAAGAACCATAAGCTTTAGTTCTTGCAGCGTAGATGCTTCCTAGAGCAACAGATCCACCAACAATCGCCAAGATCAATACCCAAACCCAAACCTGAGGGTTCTCTCTACTTGCTTGATAAACAGTCAGACCAATAAGAAGAGCAAGAGTAGTTCCAACTATTGGATAGATGAAAGCAAGAGCTGCTTCACGTTTTGCTCTTTTCTGTTCAGGGCTTGCTTTACCAACTGTTGACTCAGACTTACGGTAAACAGTTGCACTAAGAATAAGGAATACTGCAACAGCAGCAGCAAGAATGATTGGGATGTAGACACCAGTTATTTGATCGCTAACACCACCTCTTGCAGCAGAGAAATCATTGAAAGAAGCAAAGAAAGCACTTAGGGCAAAGATCACTAAAGACACAAGTGAAACAACTACTCCAACGGTTGCAAACCTAAACACCGGAAGAGCACCAGGAGTCTTCTTAGCCACCAGGACATCTGCCCTGCGGTAAGCCAAACCTGAGAATGCCGAAAGGGAGATAAGAGCAGTAAGGAAGATGTATGTGCTCGGCTTAGTCAGTTGTTCATAGCCAAACCACATGTAGCCCTCAGCGTTGTATTGAGGTGCCTCATAGAGACCCACATAGTTAGCAATAGTGAAACCAAACCATGCTGAGGTTAGACCGATAAGAACGTAAGCTGTTGCCACTTTCAATGTTTTATTCATAACTTGAGCCTAACTGGCAACATGAGCAACAGGTTCCTTCACCACCCTAAACTTGAAGCATGATTCTAGTTATTGGCGAAGCCCTGATTGACCTTATCGAGTCCAAAGAGACTAAAGGCCAGTTCCAAGCAGTAGTGGGTGGAGCTAACGCTAACTTAGCCCTTGCTCTAGCTAGAAGAGGAACAGATCACCAGTTCTTAGCAAGAATCTCCTCAGATAGATTCGGCATCCTAATCAAGGACAGACTTCTCTCTAATAAAGTAAACATGGATTACATCATCGATACCGATGAACCAACCACACTTGCAGTAATAAGTGTTAACTCTCAAGGCTCCCCTACCTATAACTTCTATACAAATGGAACAGCTGACTGGGGTTGGACTAAAGAAGAACTACCAACCAAAGAAACAGTAAAGA
>CANKLZ010000072.1 GCA_947483795.1 Micrococcales bacterium
AAGCTCTCCAAAGACATTGAAGTTTTTGAACTTTATAACGTTCCCACTGGTACAAGCGGTAAAGGAACAATCAGTTCTACTTAGTACGCCAACTAAAGACTTATATGGGCACTGTTCACTAACCTAGAGGTATGTCTAGACGACGAATCAAACACGATGACGGAATTGACGCAGTCAATTCAGTGATTAGAGCCAAAGAACAAGCAAATGAACTAGATCATACGGATGCTCTATTTGTTACTGCAGTTAGGTATCTTCTTGAAGAACTTGCTGAAGTTGCACCAGGCAATTCAGTTGAAGTTAGAGTTCCTCCTGTAGGAGCTACACAATGTATTGAAGGTCCTAGACACACCAGAGGAACCCCTCCTAATGTTGTTGAGATTAGTCCAAAGGTTTGGTTCGACCTTGCTCTGGGGTACAGGAGCTGGGAGCAGGCAACAGAAGAACATCTAGTTAGCTCCAGCGGAGTTAGGGCATCTTTAGATGAAGTCTTGCCGCTAACCTTGAAGCATGTCCAAAGATAAAACCGAGACGGCCAAGATCCGTAGAGCGCCAAAATTCATTCCATTCACTCTAACCGGAGTGCTTCTAGGTGGGATAGTGGCGATTATCTTGTCCCTTTCTATAACTACCGAGGTAGGTCGGACAGCAGGCTTTATAACTCAGCTTCTGGTCTATTGCTTAGGCCTAGGAGCAGGTCTTGGAGTGGTGGCAGCAGTCATATTTGATGCCGTAACAGCACGCAAACTTAAAGACGTGCAAGTCTCCAAAACGAGCTCAAAGTAGACCGCTAAACTAGCAACGTAACGCCAAGTATTTGGCGACAAAGACGTCTAAGAATTAGGTTTTACAAGCACGCAACCCCCACTCATAGAGACGGAAACTGCCCTTGCTTCGTGGAGATGGACTACTAAATCATGATTTGCTACCCGATGAAAAGGGACCGCAAGATCACTGTGGTGTATTCGGGGTATGGGCACCTGGGGAAGAAGTAGCAAAGCTCACATACTTTGGTCTTTACTCTCTACAACACCGTGGTCAAGAATCAGCGGGTATTGCTACCTCTGATGGCAAGAAGATTCTTGTTTATAAAGACATGGGTTTAGTTTCTCAAGTCTTTTCCGAGTCATCCCTTGAATCTCTAGTTGGACATATAGCTGTGGGGCACAACAGATACTCAACCACTGGAGCATCTTCATGGCGTAATGCTCAACCAACACTAGGCAGAACTTCATCAGGCACAGTTGCCCTTGGACACAACGGAAACCTGATCAACACCTCTGAACTTCTTGAAATGCTGAAGACAAAATATCCTGACCAAACCGAGAACGAAATTACCGGCGGCAACACAACAGACACTGCGGTGCTAACAGCACTACTAGCAGGGGATATGGATCACACTCTTGAGTCCACTGCTCTTGAATTACTTCCAAAAGTCAAAGGTGCTTTCTGCTTAGTGTTCATGGACGAAACAACTCTTTATGCTGCTCGTGATCCCCAAGGTGTCAGACCTCTTGTTCTGGGCAGATTAGAACGTGGCTGGGTTGTTGCATCAGAAACAGCCGCGTTAGATATCGTTGGCGCTAGTTACGTTAGAGAAATTGAACCTGGCGAACTTATTGCCATTGATGAGCATGGACTTAGATCTTCTAGATTTGCTGAAACTAAAAGAGCTGGCTGTGTCTTTGAGTACGTGTATCTAGCAAGACCGGATACCACCATCAACGGCAGAGTTGTTTATGACGCGAGAGTTGAAATGGGTAAAACTCTTGCTAAAGAATATCCAGTTGAAGCGGACATGGTTATTCCAACCCCTGAGTCTGGAACTCCTGCAGCTATTGGTTACAGCCAAGAGTCAGGGATACCATTTGGTCACGGACTAGTCAAGAACGCCTATGTCGGCAGAACCTTTATTCAACCCTCACAGACCATTCGTCAAAGAGGTATTCGTCTAAAGCTGAACCCATTGAAAGAACAAATCAAAGGTAAGCGCATCATTGTTGTTGATGACTCAATTGTTAGAGGGAACACTCAACGAGCACTCGTTGCAATGCTGCGAGAAGCAGGAGCACTAGAAATCCACGTCAGAATTTCTTCACCACCGATTACTTGGCCTTGCTTCTATGGAATTGATTTTGCTACCCGTGCAGAACTCATTGCAACTGGTTTAGGTGTTGATGAAGTTAGACAATCCATCGGTGCTGATTCTCTCGGTTACCTTTCTAAAGATGGAATGGTTGCTGCAACCAACCAGCAAGAGAAACAGCTCTGCACAGCCTGCTTCACAGGAACCTATCCAATTGAATTACCTGCTGAAGATCGCCTCGGTAAGAACCTTCTAGAAAAACCAGTTGCTGCATGTGAACCAGGACCAGATAGCGAACTTGATGCGATTGTGAAAGCTGCTAATGACTGATGCATATGCCTCAGCAGGCGTAGACACTCATGCAGGAGATCTTGCAGTTGAGTTAATGAAGAAATCAATCAAAGCAACGCTCAATGAGAATGTAGTTGGTGGCTTTGGTGGTTTTGCCGGAATGTTTGATGTTTCGTTTCTCAAGACATTTGATAGACCACTACTTGCAACTTCAACCGATGGTGTTGGCACTAAAGTCGCCATTGCTCAAGCAATCGATAAACACGACACCATAGGTCAAGATCTTGTTGGCATGGTTGTCGATGACATTGTTGTTGTTGGGGCGAAGAGCATGTTCATGACTGACTACATTGCTACCGGCAAAGTAGTGCCAACCAGAATCGCCGACATAGTTTCAGGTATTGCTAAAGCTTGTCAAGAAGTTGGTGTTGCACTTATCGGTGGAGAAACAGCTGAGCACCCAGGACTTCTTAAGGCAGATGAATACGATGTTGCAGGTGCAGCCGTTGGAGCAGTTGAATACAGCAAACTACTAGGCCCGCATAAAGTTCAGGTAGGCGATGTTGTACTAGGGCTTGAATCAAGTGGACTACATTCAAACGGATATTCTTTAGTTCGCAAGATTGTCAGCGACAGCAAACTTGATTACAACAAAACCGTTCAAGAGTTTGGCAACCTATCCCTAGGCGAAGCTTTGCTTGAACCAACCCGTCTATATACAGGCATTCTCAACACACTTCTGGAAAGTGATCTAGGTTCATCGGTCAAGGCCATGAGTCACATCACCGGTGGTGGAATCGGAGCGAACCTTGCTCGAGTCCTTCCTAAGAACACAACCCTAGATGTTGATAGAAGCTCATGGAAACCTTTGGATGTCTTCCAAGTCTTAACTAACTGGGGCAATCTATCTCTAGAACAGGTTGAATCAACATGGAACCTAGGCCTTGGCTTTGCAGTAATCGTGAAAGCAGATCACGCAAGCAGCATCCAGCAACAACTAATTGCAGCAGGTGTGAACACCTGGCAACTAGGAGTAGTTGAATCTTCTGACTGCAGCCTCGACGGATATATCCAAGGCGCTAAAGGTGTCGATGGAGGAGCTGTGAGGCTTTTGGGGACTTACAAGAACTAGCAAAACGTTTGACTAGTCGGCCGAGGAGCCTTCAGAACCTGATTCCGAGTTAGATTCGACATCTTTAGACTCATCCTCAGGATAAAGATCAGCCCACTTGTCTTCATACTCTTGTTCATCTGAAGTGGTACCTAGTTCTGCCTGCAGGGCAGTCAGGTCGGTATTAGGGCTGAAGTATTTCAGCTCGCGAGCCACCTTGGTGTTCTTCGCTTTTTGAC
>CANKLZ010000073.1 GCA_947483795.1 Micrococcales bacterium
CAATGTTCACCGCCTGACATGAAACTACCTATTGCTTTGGGTATGACTTGGCCAGATCGAATCCCAAACATCACTGACCCCGTTGATTTCACCAAAGCACACACCTGGACATTTGAGCCTCTCGATGAAGATGTGTTCGCTGCTGTGCGACTTGCTAGAGAAGTTGGCACTAAAGGCCTTACCTACCCAGCCGTATATAACGCTGCTAATGAACAAGCTGTCGAAGCATTCCATGAGAACAAGATTGGCTATCTAGAAATAGTTCAGATTATTGAGGAGACTATTCAAGCGCACGAAGCCGACAGTGAACTTTCACTCGAGTCAGTTCTAGCGGCAGAACTGTGGGCAAGAAAATTTGCTGATCAACTAATCAGTTCAAGAAACTGACAGCGTAATGTCAGAGACGATAAGTAGGTTTAGTGCATGATGACTTTTCTAAACTCCGTAAGCGGTTGGGTAATTCTCCTACTCGGCTTAGCTATTTCCATTGGACTCCATGAGATTGGTCACCTGTGGCCAGCTAAAAAGTTTGGTGTCAAAGTAACCAAATACATGATTGGTTTTGGGCCGACCCTCTTCTCTCGAAAGCGAGGGGATACCGAATACGGAATCAAAGCTATTCCACTTGGTGGATACATTCAAATGATTGGAATGCTCCCGCCTTCAAGTGCATTCAAGAATGCAAGTTTTAGAAGAACTGCCTCAGAAGAAGTAATTGCTCCAGAAGACGCAGATAGGACTTTCTATCGGTTAGCGCCATGGAAGAAACTCATAATCATGTTTGGTGGTCCGTTTGCCAACCTGCTTATTGCAATGGTGCTAACTTTCGTTTTACTGTGTGGTTTTGGAAACTACGGAAGATCAACAACCGTCAACAGTGTCCTGCAATGTGTCCCTACTGCAAGCAATCCAAACTGCGATCAAGTTGGCGAGCCTTCTCCTGCTTCTTCAGCTGGAATTTTAGCCAAAGACAAAATTGTTGAACTCGATGGTAAGAGAGTGAAACTCTGGACTGAAGTTGAAGCTATTCTGACCAAGAATGTCGGCAAAGAGATTTCGATCAAGGTATCTCGCCAAGGTGTTGAAAGAGAACTAACTCTCAAACCGGTTCAGACTTCTCTGAACGGTGAAACAAAGGCGTATTTAGGTGTCTATCTAGAGGTCGAAAAGTTTAGGCTTACCCCAATAGCGGCACTCGAACAGTTCGGATCAATGCTTTCTTCAACTGCTCTTCTGATTGTTCAGCTACCTGCTCAGGCGATAAATGCTGTTGCTGAAATCGATCCAAATGCTGAGAGAGATCAAAACGGTGCAATTTCCATCATTGGCCTAGGTCAATTCTCAGGAGACATAGCTTCTAATTCTGAAATCACCTTGGAGGACAAGGTCGCATCTCAACTGGCTCTTCTCATGTCGTTGAACGTTGCCCTATTCGTGTTCAACATGATCCCTCTGGTTCCTCTTGATGGGGGTCACATTGCTGCAGGACTGTACGAATGGGCGAAACGAGGCGTTTGGCGTCTGAGAGGCAAGAAGCTCGAAGAGCCAGTAGATACCAGCAAGATGATGCCTGTTGCCTATTTTGTAGCTGGATTACTTTTGCTTCTGACGGTGATCTTGGTTATTCGAGACATCGTAAATCCGCTTCAGCTCTAGCTAGTTGGCCTGGAAAATAGGCTTGGCATTTAGACTTGTATCACCTATAGACCTGAGAAAGTAGTTACCCAGAGTGCCAGCGATTAACCTTGGACTTCCAAATACACCTCCTGTCCTAACGCCGCGACGCAAAACCAGACAGATTATGGTCGGCAATGTAGCGGTGGGTGGAGATGCCCCAATATCAGTCCAGTCGATGACCACAACTCCGACCACAGACATCAACGGCACACTGCAACAGATTGCTGAGCTAACTGCCTCTGGCTGTGACATAGTTCGTGTTGCTTGCCCATCTCAGGACGATGCTGATGTATTAAGAATTATCGCCAAGAAGTCGCAGATTCCAGTTATCGCTGACATTCACTTCCAGCCCAAGTATGTCTTTCAGGCGATTGAAGCAGGTTGTGGCGCGGTTCGCGTGAACCCAGGAAACATCAGACAGTTTGATGACAAAGTCGGTGAGATTGCTAAAGCTGCTAAGGATGCCGGGGTCTCAATCCGTATCGGTGTGAACGCAGGATCTCTTGACCCTCGTTTACTTCAGAAGTATGGAAAGCCAACCGCTGAAGCTTTGGTCGAATCTGCCGTCTGGGAAGCCTCGTTGTTCGAAGAACATGACTTCCACGATTTCAAGATTTCTGTCAAGCACAACGACCCTGTCGTAATGGTTCGTGCTTATGAACTACTAGCTGAAAGAGGAGACTGGCCACTGCACCTTGGAGTTACTGAAGCTGGTCCAGCTTTCCAGGGAACCATTAAGTCAGCGGTTGCTTTCGGCGCGCTACTGAGTAAGGGCATCGGTGACACAATCCGTGTTTCTCTGTCCGCACCACCTGTGGAGGAAATTAAAGTCGGTTCAAAGATTCTTGAATCACTAAATCTACGTCCACGTAAGTTTGAAATTGTTTCTTGCCCATCATGTGGTCGAGCACAGGTTGATGTCTACAAGTTGGCGGAGGATGTCACGGCTGGATTAGAGCACATGACCGTTCCGCTTCGTGTGGCAGTAATGGGTTGTGTAGTAAACGGCCCAGGTGAAGCTCGTGAGGCAGACCTAGGTGTTGCCTCTGGTAACGGCAAGGGCCAGATTTTTGTTAAAGGCGAGGTCATCAAGACTGTCCCTGAGAGCGAAATTGTCGCAACCTTGATTGAAGAGGCTAATCGTTTGGCAGCGGATATGGACCCGGCTCTTGTTGGTTCTCCTCAAGTTGTTGTTGCTAAGAAAGACTAATTATGTTGCTTCGTATGTCGCAGTTGTTCCTTAGAACTTTGCGTGAAGACCCAGCTGAAGCTGAAGTAGATAGCCACAAGCTACTCGTCAGAGCGGGATACATTCGACGTGCTGCTCCTGGAATCTACACCTGGTTACCGCTGGGGCTTGCTGTGAAGACTAAGGTTGAGCAAGTCGTTCGCGAGGAAATGAATCGCGCAGGAGCGCAAGAAGTTTTCTTCCCTGCATTGCTCCCAAGAGAGCCGTTTGAAACAACAGGTCGTTGGAGCGAGTATGGAGATAATCTGTTCCGTCTGCAGGACCGAAAGAAAGCTGACTACCTTCTAGCCCCAACTCACGAGGAGATGTTCACACTTTTAGTGAAGGACCTTTACTCGAGCTACAAAGATCTTCCTTTGACTCTGTATCAAATCCAGAACAAATATCGCGATGAGGCTCGTCCTCGTGCAGGACTACTTCGTGGTCGCGAGTTTGTAATGAAGGACGCATACTCTTTCGATGTGACTGATGAAGGTTTAGTTGCTTCTTATCAAGCTCAGCGCGATGCATACGAACGAATCTTTACTCGCCTTGGTATTGAGTATGTGATTGTCAAAGCAGATGCTGGCGCTATGGGTGGTTCTGCAAGCGAAGAGTTCTTGTCACCTTCACCAATTGGAGAAGACACTTTCGTTCGTTCGGCTGGCGGATATGCTGCGAACGTTGAAGCTGTAACAATTTCTGCTCCAGCTGAACTTAGCGTTGATGGTTTGCCAGCAGC
>CANKLZ010000074.1 GCA_947483795.1 Micrococcales bacterium
AAAGAGTTTTCATAAAGAGCGACTAGAAATACTTATTGCCTGTAATCCTGATTTTCTTGCAATTGAAACTATCCCTGAGATTAGAGAAGCAAGAGTTTTACTTGAACTACTTCGTGAGCTAAAGAACTCAATTCCGGTTTGGATAGCTTTCTCCTGCAAAGATGAAATTCATCTCTCATCAGGGGAAACATTCCGAGATGCTGCTAAGGTAGCTAAAGAATTAGGTGCGGACTATGTGGGAATCAATTGCACAAGTCCAGAGTTTGTAACTGGCCTTTTAGGCTCTGCTAAAGATTACGGCCCGTTTGTTGTTTACCCTAATGCTGGTAGAACTTGGAATGAGAAACTAAAGCGACTTGAGGGCTCTGCAGTAAAGTTATCAGAAAAACATATCCAGGAGTGGGCTAACTGTGGAGCTAGCATCATTGGTGGCTGTTGCGGAATTGGTCCTACCGAAATTTCTCAAGTGCGAAACTAGTAGTGCTTTAGAGACCCAACTGGCAAAACAAATCTACCTGTTCTGATCTTCCAGCAACAATCATCACATCACCTGTTTCAAGAGCTGTTTCAGGGTATGAGGGAACATACTCCCCGTTGCCTCTCTTAGTGGCAACCACAATCACTCCATGGTTGGAGCGGAACCTCATCTCAGCTAGTGTCTTACCGTTGAATAACTCTGGAGCTTCAGTTCTAACCATTACAAAATCTTCATCAATTGGCACGTAGTCAAGCGATTCACCGGACACCATGTGAGCTACACGCTTACCCATGTCCATCTCTGGGAAGATTACGTGCTGAACGCCTAGTTGCTGCAAGATACGACCGTGCGCTGTGCTGGTTGCCTTAGCCCACACCTGTGGAACTCCTAGTTGAAGTAGCAGCGAAGCTGTGAGAATACTTGCCTCTAGATCGCTTCCGATTGCTACTACCGCTGAATCAAAATCTTGAATGCCAAGTTCTCGTAACGCTGCTTCATCGGTACTGTCCGCTTGGACAACGTCGGTGAGTCTGTCTGAAAGGTTTTGTACGATTCGCTCATCTGAATCAACACCTAAGACTTCTCTACCACCTTTGAGAAGTTCAAGAGCCAGTGAGGTGCCGAAGCGGCCTAGCCCAATAACCACAATGCTTGTTGCAGAGTGCTTCTTGAAAGATGCGCCTTTTTTACGGTTAGACATTTGAATCTCCATTCAGGGTTTGGCACTTTAGATCTAAGTTCTTTTCCAAGCGTAACTTTAGTAAACCATTATCAATAGCGGTGTGTTTAGCCAATTAGAGGACTCTCCCTCGGGTACTCGAAGTGACGCTTAGTCTTTCTGAGAGCAAGGGAAGTAGCAACAACTATCGGCCCTAAACGACCAAAGAGCATCAGAACTGAAAGCAGGAACTTGGCATGCTCAGGCATGCCTGCTGTAATACCAGTAGAGAGGCCCACCGTACCAGCAGCAGAAATAATCTCAATCAGCAGCTGGTCTGTGCTGTAACTGGTAGTGAATTTCAACAAGAATAAGGCGCCAATGATCACTAGAGAGTAAACAGTCAGGATGGTCAGAGCCTGTCTTTGCATCGAACGAGGAAGTCTGCGGTTGCCAACATTCACGGCTGCATCCCCACGAATTTCTGTGATGACGATATACAAAAGAATAACTGCGGTACCAATCTTGATACCACCTGCTGTGGAAGCACTAGCTCCACCAATGAACATCAATAGGTTCATGCCTAACCAGGTAACTGGGTTCATTTGACCAAGGTCGACCGCATTGAGTCCAGTGGATCTTGTCATTGAAGATGCAAAGATGCTTGCCCAAGCCTTTTGTAGTGGATCAAGTGCTCCGAGAGTTGCTGGGTTGCTCCATTCGGCAATTGCTATGCCCAGAGCTCCAACTACCGTAAGGAACAGGCTTGCCCACAAAATGATTCTTGAATTCAGTGACCACTGCGTTGGCATTCGATAATCCGGTACCTTACCAAAGAGAACCATTAGCTTGATTTTTAGCCTGTCTCTAATCTCAGCTAGTACTGGAAAACCAAATGAAGCAAATGTGGAAATAACAAAGATTGGAAATAGTATCCAGCCATCTGAAGCAAAGCCGATAAGGCTGTCGGTATATAGAGCGAAGCCTGCTTGATTGAAAGTCATAAGAGCGTGAAAGCCTCCGTGACTGAGCGCTTTTTCTAAGGTGTAACCATATTCGGTATAAAACCTGAATGCTAAAAATGCAAAGAGGATTATTTGAAAGAACAACATCATCTTGGCAATGTTTTTAAGTAGCGCTCTAACATCAGGTTGCTTAGTAGCAGCGGACTCCGAGAAGACAGAGATTCTACTCTTTAGTGAAATCTTTCCTTCAAGAAGATAACCAACCAAAGTCGCAAAACCAATAATTCCAAATCCACCGATCTGTACCAGTAGCGCCAAAATTGTGTGTCCGGTAGTTGACCAATGTGTGCCGGTGTCCACTGATGCAAGACCGGTGACAGTAATGGCTGATGTTGCATTAAAGAGTGCATCAAAGAAGTTTGTAGATTTGCCAGAGCTTGATGAGATTGGAAGCATCAGCAGCATCGTACCCAAGATGATGAGGGCTGTGAAGGCTGCCGCAACTGATTGCGTGGCTGAAAGCTTCCCTAGATTTTTCATTTCAGGCTCTAATCTATATGCTCTGACACGGGCTGGATTGCTGATTCAGGGAACACTAAGCGTATGCCTAAATGCCTTACCGCTACTGGCCTAGGTGGTCCTTTAAGACCAGGGCAACAATAGAACTAGCGGCAGATGCTTTGCTAGGTCGAACTGCTCTAATTAGTTGCTCTATCTCTGCTTCCCGCTTAGGTAGTTTTCCTTGGCTTACCTGTTCAAGTGCCTTCTCTACCTCAGCCATGGATGAAACTATGACTGAGCTGTTCTCAGCAATCTTACCCAGGGTAGAAAACTCCCAGTGCTCAGGATTCTTCCAAAAGATTGCGGGCTTGTTTGTAACCAGAGGATACTCAGCAATAAATGAAACACCATCGGTGATGAGAGCATCGGAAGCTAGCGCAAGACTAGTAAAGGGTCCATCTATATCGGTGAATGTATTAGGTAAAGAGTCCCATTGAGTTCGCCAAGTCCTCAACTCTTCTGCAGTCATAAGATCTCGACCTGTAAGAGTGCCAAAGAGAAATGGGTGAGGTCTTAGAACTAGATCTATTTCAGGATGTTGCTTGGCATAAGTCAACATCGCATCTTTTTGATTGTTGAAGTGTCCAAAATTTAGCCAACTGATCCCATAGCTGTGATGTGGTGCCCAAACAACTCTCATAGGTTTTTCAACGGTTGGTAGGGATCTAGATATCGGCCAGTGTGGAGTGACTTTATCTTTTGCTTCGAGAAGTGCATCTATCTTTGGTGTGCCTGTTAGAAACGCATGCTCTGCTCGACCGTTAGCATCAAAAGCTTCTTTAGTATCCGCGTCTTGCAAAAAGACCATATGCGCCAGCTGGTGAGTGGCTTGAGTGTATTGATGTAGTGCAACGCCTTCTACCCCTGGTTCATTTACTAGAGATGTAGAAAAGTATGGAACATAGCAAACTTTTGTAAACTCAATCAGTTTCTCTATT
>CANKLZ010000075.1 GCA_947483795.1 Micrococcales bacterium
AAGCATTGGAGCTGCAACACGAGTCATGATTTCAAGAACTGAATACAAGGTGTTGAAGGCTTGTGGATCGCCATCCCAGAATCTAGCTCTAGATCTTCTGACATACCAGTTGGTTAGCACATCAGCGAAGTCACGTAACTTGGCAGCGGAGCCAAAAGTATCGAAGGCATTTAGATCTACTGATACTCCAGCCACCATCTCACGAGTCTTAGCAACAAGGTATCTATCCAGAACATCTTCGCTTGATAGATCAAACTTTGCTTCATAGTTTGCAGCGTTGGCGTAAAGAGTGAAGAAGTAATAGGTGTTCCATAGTGGAAGTAGAACCTGTCTAGTTCCTTCTCTAATTCCCTGTTTGGTAACTGACATTGTTCCACCACGAAGAATCGGTGAAGACAAGAGGAACCAGCGCATTGCATCTGATCCATCACGATCAAATACTTCATTCACATCTGGATAGTTACGAAGCGACTTAGACATCTTCTGTCCATCACTACCTAAAACAATTCCATGAGACACAGCTGTCTTGAATGCTGGTCTATCAAATAGTGCGGTTGATAAAACGTGCAAGGTATAGAACCAGCCTCTGGTCTGACCAGAGTATTCAACGATGTAATCACCAGGACTATGACTATCAAACCAGTCACTATTTTCAAATGGATAGTGCACCTGCGCAAAAGGCATGGAACCTGATTCGAACCAGCAGTCCAAAACTTCAGGAACTCTAACCATCATTGACTTACCAGTTGGGTCATCTGGGTTCACACGGGTCAGATGATCAATGGTTGGTCTATGGAAGTCATCAACACGAATACCAAAGTCAGCTTCCATTTCATCCAATGAACCATAAACATCTATGCGTGGATAGTTAGGGTCAGTTGACTTCCATACTGGAATAGGTGCTCCCCAGAAACGGTTACGGCTAATTGCCCAGTCTCTAACGTTTTCTAGCCACTTACCGAATGAACCATCTTTGGTGTGTTCTGGAACCCAATTGATTTCTTGGTTTAGTTCCAGCATTCTGTCTTTTAGTTTTGTTGTCTCAACAAACCAAGAAGAAACTGCTTTGTAGATCAAAGGATTCTTACAGCGGTAACAGTGTGGATATGGGTGATCGTAACTAGCCTGCTTTAGCAAACGTCCCATATCCTTAATCTTTTGCGTAATTGGCTTGTTAGCTTCAAATACATGCTGACCAACAAAGTCAGTAATGACCGAGTTGTATTCACCACGTTCATTCACTGAAACATAAACAGGAATACCCGCTGCCTCACAAAGCTTCTGGTCATCTTCACCATATGCAGGTGCCTGGTGCACAACACCGGTACCTTCGTTGTCAGCAACATAGTCACCAACAATGATCTGCCAAGCATTGCCCACATCAAACTTTGATTCATCTGCGTAGTAATCAAATAGTCTTTCGTATTTGATTCCAGCTAGATCTTTACCTAGAACGGTTTCTTCAATTGCAGCGTTTGCTGCTTCCAAGTCTTCAAAACCAAAGTCTTTTAGGTGTGCTCCGATTAGAGACTTCGCTAGAAGATACCTACCTGACTCTGTATTGATAACCGCGTATTCAATCTCAGGTCCGACTGCTAGCGCAAAGTTAGTTGGCAATGTCCATGGAGTTGTTGTCCAAGCAAGAACCTTTACCCCAGCAAATCTTTGTCCTTCAAGAATTGGGAAGGTAACAGTTACTGTTTGGTCTTGCCTGTTTTGATAGACATCTTCATCCATGCGCAGCTCATGGTTTGAAAGAGGAGTTTCACATCTCCAGCAGTAAGCAAGAACTTTGAAGCCTTCGTAGATCAGGCCCTTCTTGTGAAGTTCTTTGAAAGCCCAGAGCACACTCTCGGTATAGGGAGCATCAAGAGTCTTGTAATCGTTCTCAAAGTCAACCCAACGAGCCTGACGGGTTACATATGTTTCCCACTCTTTGGTGTATTTCAGAACTGAGGTGCGGCAGTAATCATTGAACTTATCGATACCAAACTTTTCAATCTCAGGGCGACCTGAGATCTTTAGCTGTCTTTCAGCTTCAACCTCAGCTGGCAGACCATGGGTATCCCAACCAAATCTTCTTTCAACACGATATCCCTGCATGGTTTTGAACCTAGGAACAGTGTCTTTGGCATAACCGGTTAGCAGGTGTCCATAGTGAGGAAGGCCATTAGCAAAGGGAGGGCCATCGTAAAACACGAACTCAGGAGCGTTTTCGTCCTTGCGCTGGTCAATGGAGGCCTGAAAAGTCTTGTCTTTAGCCCAAAACTCTAGGATTGACTCTTCAATGGCAGGAAACGACGGGCTTGCTGGGACCTGGTCTCTGATGCCAAAAGAAGCTCCATTGTTTTTGGGATACATGGCTTGCTCTCTGGGTTTAGGGGTAAAAGTTCTAATCTCAATGTTAATCTTAATGAACACTAACTTTTGGAGAAGCACAACGTGACCACAAGCCACGAAACCCCTGATTTCAGAGCCCCAGCCTCAACCCCTGAACGCGTAGGCGTTGAGGGCCTAGAGGAGAAATGGGCTCTAGCCTGGGAAACCGACGGAACCTATAAGTTCAGAAGAGACGTCGATAAGGCTCAGGTTTTCTCAATTGATACCCCTCCTCCAACAGTTTCAGGATCGCTGCACGTAGGTCACGTCTTTAGCTATACCCACACCGATGTTGTTGCCCGTTTCCAACGTATGCGTGGCAAAGAGGTTTACTACCCAATGGGTTGGGATGACAATGGTCTTCCAACTGAGCGTCGAGTTCAGAACTACTTCGGAGTCCGTTGCGATCCTTCACTGCCTTATGTTGAGAACTTCACCCCTCCTTATGAAGGTGGCGACAACAAGTCATCTAAAGCTGCTGACCAGATTCCAATCTCAAGAAAGAACTTCATTGAGTTATGCGAGAAGCTAACTGCTGAAGATGAACTTCAGTTCGAAGCACTATGGCGTCAGCTAGGTATCTCAGTTGACTGGGACCAGACTTACCAAACCATCTCTCCAGCAGCTCAAAAGGTTTCCCAACAAGCATTCCTAAATAACCTCTCTAGAGGTGAGGCTTATCAGTCAATGGCTCCAACACTATGGGATGTCACATTTAGAACTGCTGTTGCTCAAGCAGAGCTTGAAGATAGAGATCAACCAGGTGCTTATCACCGTGTTGGCTTTGACGGACCTGATGGCAAAGTCTTTATTGAAACTACTCGACCTGAACTTATCCCTGCCTGTGTTGCTCTTGTTGCTCACCCAGATGATGAGAGATACCAAGGACTATTTGGTAAGACCGTAAAGACTCCTCTGTTTGGAGTTGAGGTTCCAGTTCTTGCTCATCGTCTAGCTCAGATTGATAAAGGTTCAGGTATCGCAATGATCTGTACCTTCGGTGACCTTACAGATGTGATCTGGTGGAGAGAACTAGATCTACCTAACCGAGCAATCATTGGTTGGGATGGACGACTACTAGAAACTGCACCTGATGTAATCAATACTTCTGAATCATTAGCTATCTATTCAGAGCTAGCAGGAAAGACTACCTTCTCAGCAAAGACAAGAATTGTTGAGCTGCTTCAAGAATCAGGAGACATGGTTGGCGAACCTAA
>CANKLZ010000076.1 GCA_947483795.1 Micrococcales bacterium
CAAAGAGGCACCAACACTCATTCAGTTGAATAGCGAAGTAGAGCTAGGAGCACTACTACTAGCCATAGTCCAAGCAGCTAAAGCCAAAGACCTAGACCCAGAACGAGCTCTAAGAACAGCAGTCAGAGACCTCTCAGACGACATAAGAAAAGCAGAAGTCCTAGCAGCTAGTGATGCTGGGGTTATTGGGGTTGAGGACTAGAACCTCTTCGAGTACCAGTCGTTAAAAGTTTCGGGCTTGCCTGAAACAGGCTTCGAGTGCCAGATCAGTTCGAAGCACTCTATCACCCAATCTGTTCTAGCCTCAATTTGTTCCTGTTTCCAAGTTTGGATTGGCACTAGATGGCGAGTTATGTAGAGACCAGACTTTTCGTATTCAGCTTTCTTTTCTATGAATGGCTTCTGTTTAACCTCAAGATTTATCGTCTTGTCTAGCAGGGTGAAGTTTCCGACTTCGGAAATCAAATCGGAGTAGTCATCGTAAAGGTCTTGATTTCCAGAGAACATTTCTGAAATCCAGTGCTCTGTTTCACCCTGAGGAGCAATGTGCTCCAGATGTATTTTTGAATCTAGGGGATACTGATAAGCCGAAGGAGCAATGTATCTGTTGATGCCATGAAGAATTGCTCTGCTAATTCCGATGTTATCGCCAGCTGTTTTTAGGTATTTGGAAACATCGACGGTTGTTTCTTCAATCATGTCTCTCAACAGCTGGTGAATATGATTTAGTGGCGAACCATCGCGCATCAATCCACAAAGCTTTTGGAAGAAGTCCTCAAGTTTTTGGGCATTTAATCCCGACATGACGTAGCGGAATCCAAGAACATAAAGCAATCTTGTTGCTACTTCGATGTCTTCTTGTTTTCCTCCAGATCTTAGGAGGCCTAGAAGAAAAATACGATGGCTCTTAGAAATCGTCTCCAAGATATGCATGTGGTAGGTAAAGTCTGTTTCATAGCCTGGGTTGATAATTCGACCGTATACCTCAGAAGCATCGATCAAATCTTTCCAAAATTGTTCAGCAAGAACCTTTGAGCGAACATCATTTTCGTCTTTGATTCGCTCAGCTACAGTTTCGACGACTTTTTTCTTGGTTACCTTTTTATCGCCGGTAGCCACGAGGTAGTGACGGAGGAAGACTTCCGGTTCTTCAACGTTGTCTGAAATAACTCTCCATTCTTCAAATATCTGTTGGTGGAGTTTCTGCTGCTGGCGGACTTCTAGGCCGGCACCTCTGGTGCTCATAATCTGACCGCGCACTAAGTCACTTGGGCCAAGAGGCAACCCACGATTATTTAGAGTCAAGAAGATATCTAACGATTCATCGATTGATTCGGTCACAACTCTCAGAACTAAGAATCTCTTGGTCAGAGTGGTCAGCATTTCATGCACCCTAACAAGTTTGGCTTCGTTTGTTTCAAAGTGATCTAAATCTTTTCGCACTTCTTCGCGAATCTGACGAATTGCTTTTCGGAAACGCAATGTGAGTTGGATGTCACGATCTGGAATTGCTGCCTGATTCTCAGGAATTGGAAGAACGCATTCCAAGAGAATCTTTCTCAGAAACTTGTTTGACCAAAAGCGCGGCACCGTTGGGTCGTTGTCGGGAATTAGGAAACTCCAAGCCACATCAGCTACACGAATAGGAATGCGACCAGGCTGGTTGATTGTGTCATCCGGCAGATTGAGTACAGCATCCCTGAGGGCCGCTACGGTAAGAAAGGTAGTCGTAAGCCTTTGCTGGCCATCAACCACTGCCGCAGTCCCGTTTCCTTCTGTCTGCAATATTAATGAACCAAAAAAGTGTGATGTGCCCGTATTGGTGGCTTCCTGAAGATCGACAAAGAAGTCATGGATTTGTTGGCTGTCCCAGGCGTAACTTCTTTGATAGTCATCCACCTCTAGCTTTCGATAGTCATTGACTACTGATGCTATTGACGGGGTGTTGGCGTTTGCCTCCATGATGCTCCTTTGTGTCCATATGGAAATGGTCTCGGATCATTGGATCATGGCAAACGATCTCGTGTCAAGATCTAGGGCCTTATCGTTATGTGCCAAACTTGACCCATGGCCAAAGACATTAACCCACCTAGAGGTATGAGGGACTTTCTGCCTGCTGAGAAGGCTAAGCGGGAGGGTGTTTTAGGGGTTATCAAGGGTGTTTATAGCTCTTTTGGGTTCCAGGAAGTTGAGACTCCTTCTTTAGAGAACCTAGATCGTTTGACTTCAGGTCAGGGTGGGGATAACGAGAAGCTTGCTTACCGGGTCATGAAGAGGGGAGCAGAGTTGGACTCTGCTCTTACTGATGTTTCTAATGTTGATGGTTTAGCTGATTTAGGTTTACGTTTTGATCTGACTGTTCCTTTGACTAGGTTCTATGCCACTAACAGAGCTTCTTTGCCTACAGTCTTTAAAGCTATTCAGATAGGTCCTGTTTGGAGAGCTGAGAGACCACAGAAGGGTAGATACCGTCAGTTTGTTCAGTGTGACATTGACATCATCGGTGATGACTCTATTCTGGCTGAGATTGAACTACTAAATGCATCTCTTGCTGCTCTAGATGCGCTAGGTCTAACTGGTGCTGTGATTCGGGTTAATCATCGAGCACTGCTCATGTCTTTACTTGACTCCTTTGGGGTCAAAGAAGCAGATCGTTCTTCTGCTCTTATTACTTTGGACAAGTTAGACAAGATTGAGATTTCAGGTGTTGTTACAGAACTTAGTGAGCGTCTAGGTGAGGCTGTTGCAGCTAAGGCTAAGACTTGGCTAGAAGCTGCTGATGTCTCTGTTCCTTCTGTTCTTGCTCCTTTGTTCTCTGCTGTTGATGCAACACGATTACGTTTTGATCCAACCTTGGTTAGAGGTATGGGTTATTACACCGGAACTATCTTTGAGATTGAGATGCCAGGAACTGGTTCTGCAATTGGTGGCGGTGGTCGCTATGACGGCATGGTTGGTAAATGGTTAGGAAGTGATGTTCCTGCCGTTGGTATCTCGATTGGCTTTGAAAGAGTTGTTGAACTGGTTAGTGCTCCGGCTTCTAGTAATGGAGTATTGCTGGTTCTTGAGGATTCAAGCCTCGAGAGCATAACTACTGCAGTTAGGTTCCAGAAGGAGCTGATTGCAACGGGCAAGTCTGTTCGTCTAGAACTAAAGCCTAAGAAGCTCAACATCCTGCTGGATAGCATGCTGGAGGCAGGTTTTACTGAGTTTGCTTTGGTCTCAGGTGGGACCAGTGAACTCTCTTTCAAGGCTCTAGGCAACTAAACTAGAACTACAAAGGCGTGTTTTAAGGCTTATCAGCCACAATCAATAACCATATTTAGGAGAACCATGTCCATCATCGATGCTGTCGGCGCAAGAGA
>CANKLZ010000077.1 GCA_947483795.1 Micrococcales bacterium
AGTAAGTAGCACTGATACAGACTTGAGGATTTCATTCTTCTGCTCAGTTGAAAGTAAACCTAAGGCCCCTGAGGCTGCCTTAGCCTTCTTGATTAGATCTAGCGCGCTCATTGCGAATCCTTTGCTTGGAACCAGGTGCCAACCCGACCACCAGAGAGTACTTCTGAAACGTTATCGATAGAAGTTAGCAGAACTGTAATTCCATGCTCTCTTGCATACTTAGCTGCTTCAAGCTTGGTCTCTGCTCCACCGGTACCAACACTTGATGCGCTTCCACCTATCTTGATGGTTGATAGATTATCTTCAGGTTCAACCCATTCAATCTTCTGCGAACCAGGCTCTGTTGGCGGTCTGTCATAAAGAGCGTCAACATCGCTCAGGAGAATAAGCGCATCAGCCTTGACTAGAACTGCAACCAATGAGGCTAGTCGATCGTTATCACCAAAGGCAATTTCTTGGGTAGCAACAGTGTCATTCTCATTCACAATAGGAATCACTTTTAGCTCAAGTAAGCGGTCAATAGCTTTACTGGCATTTTCACTGGTTTCAGCTTGGTCAAAATCTCCAGCAGTTAGCAGTACTTGACCTGCGATGATGTTAAATCTTTCCAGGCTTGATTCATACCTACCCATTAACTTGCTTTGTCCAACCGAGGCAAGTGCCTGCTTAGTTGCTAGATCAGTTGGCTTCTCTGTGAGATTTAGTAACGGTAAACCGGTTGCGATAGCACCGGATGTAACAAGAATGATTTCTTGGCCGTTTTTAGCTGAGTTAGCAATTGCTGCAACCAAAAGATCTAGGTTCTTTTCGTTAGCACCAGTTATCGAAGAGGAGCCAACTTTGACTACTACTCTTTTTGCCTTTGGGATGTCCCTGTGATCTGAGAGCTTCATTTCTGATCCTCTTCACCTGCTTGTTCGTCACCACTTGTGGCATCTGGGTCTTCAACAGAACCTATCTCATAAGAGATTATCGGATTTCCTTCTTTAGCCATCTCAATACGCATGGCTGCTCTGGCATCCATCATCTCTTGGTATTCACGACGTCTATCGATGTTAGTTCTGCGCTCACGAAGATCAAGTCTTGGGTCTGTTCCACGAGGAGCAGCGATAAGTTCACCGGCAGATGCGATAGTTGGCTCCCAATCGAAGATAACTCCATCTTTACCAGCACCAATAACTACCGTTGAGCCAGCAACTGCACCAGCTTTGAGTAGTTCATCTTCAAGACCAAGTTTGGCTAAACGGTCCCCTAGATAACCAACTGCTTCTTCATTACCAAACATTGTTTGAGCAACCCAACGCTCAGGCTTAGGACCTATCACTCTAAAGATTTCACTATCGCCATAAGATTCCTTCTTGACAGTGAACTTGTTTTCTTCGCGCTTAGTGTTCATAAGGTGAATACGAGGTCTAGCAGGAATGGCAGCCTTTGCCTCACGGTGAGCCTTGACTAGCTCTGCTAAAGCAAAGTTCAAATCTCTAAGTCCTTCACGTGCAACAGCTGAGATTAGGAATACTTTATATCCACGAGCTTCTAGCTCTGGCTTTACAAACTCCGCTAGCTCTCGTCCATCAGGAACATCTATCTTGTTCAGTGCAATTAGTTGAGGTCTCTCATTTAGAGGTAGTTCGCCCTCTGGCACTTCATAGAGAGAAAGTTCATTCAAGATCAGATCCAAGTCGCTAATCGGATCTCTGTTTGGTTCTAGAGTTGCACAGTCCAATACGTGCAATAGCGCAGCACATCTTTCAACGTGTCTTAGGAACTTGAGGCCTAAGCCTTTACCTTCGCTAGCACCTTCAATAAGTCCTGGCACATCAGCAACAGTGAATCTGGTATCTCCCGCTTGAACCACACCTAGGTTTGGGTGCAGGGTTGTGAAAGGGTAATCAGCAATCTTTGGTTTAGCAGAAGAAATTGCAGCAATCAAAGATGATTTACCAGCTGAAGGATATCCAACCAGAGCTACATCGGCTACCGACTTTAGTTCAAGGATTATATCCCCACGCCAACCAGGAACTCCAAGCAGAGCAAAGCCTGGAGCTTTACGCTTTGAAGATGCAAGAGCAGCGTTTCCCAAACCACCGTTACCGCCTTCGGCAACAACTAGTTCCATACCTGCTTCATCAAGATCTGTAATTAGAGTGCCATCGGCTGATCTAACCACTGTTCCAATTGGAACTTTCAGAACAACATCTTTACCAGTTGCTCCATTGCGGAAATCTCCAGCACCATCGCCACCATCTCCACCGGCACGGTGCGGACTGAAGTGATACTCCAAAAGTGTTGTGGTGTTGGCATCAGCGATAAGTGAAATAGTTCCCCCGTTACCGCCATCAGCTCCATCAGGACCTGCTAGTGGCTTGAACTTTTCACGCTTGACTGAGATACAACCATCGCCACCATCACCGGCACGAAGGTGCAGAGTAACTTGATCTACGAATGTCACCATGAGTTACTCCTTTCAGTACCCTCAAAAACACAGAAGGCGAGCACAAAGGCTCGCCTGCTGATAAAAAATAGTTAGTTCTAAAAAAGAACCTAAGCCGCAACAACGATGTTGACTACGCGACGTCCGCCCTTTTGACCGAACTGAACTGCACCTGCAGATAGAGCAAACAGGGTGTCGTCTTTACCGCGGCCTACGTTACGACCTGGGTGGAAGTGAGTTCCACGCTGACGAACAATGATTTCTCCTGCGTTAACTTCCTGACCTGAGTAGCGCTTGACTCCTAGACGCTGAGCGTTTGAGTCGCGGCCGTTACGGGTTGAGGAAACACCTTTTTTGGATGCCATTTTTTAGATCCTTTACTTACTTGATCTCAGTAACCTGAACGCGAGTCAGGTCAGCACGGAAACCCATGCGCTTTTTGTAACCGGTCTTGTTCTTGTACTTCTGGATAACAATCTTTGGACCACGTAGGTCACCCAAAACAGTTGCAGTTACCTTCACCTTGGCTAGAGCCTCAGCTTCGTGAGTAACCTTGTCGCCATCAACTAGCAACAGAGCGTGCATCTGGATAGTGCCGCCAGCTTGCGCCTTTAGACGATCTAGCGTAACGATAGTGCCTACTGACACCTTTTCTTGGCGGCCACCCGCGCGGACTACTGCGTAAACCACAGATATACCCTTTGTTCGAAAAATCTTGAATTTGGAAGTGTTGCTAGTTATTCAGGCAACAAGTTTCAATCTTAGCGGGCTGTACCCGGCATAGCAAACCTCAATGCCTGATTTTTGCCCTTATTTATCCTCGCCAGGGGTTATTTCTCCCCCGCTTGAGACTCTTCTGGACTTG
>CANKLZ010000078.1 GCA_947483795.1 Micrococcales bacterium
AGAATCACTGATGCTGCAGCCCAAAAAGATCCTCACGCTTGGTTGTCTAGCCTTGCGAAGAACTACGCACCTGGTGACAGCGACTTCGCCTGGACTAGATTGACGCTGTGGCGCGCTCAGCTGGCAGCAATTCTAGATCAGCCACCATACGACCCTGTCACCAGGGTTGTTGTGACCGGTGCGGTCGACTCCCCTAGTACTGACCTGTTGGCTGCTTGGCTTGAATTAAAACTTAAAGTTGAAGTCAGCTTGGTTAGAACTGTTAGAGGTAAGGCAGTTGCGGGAATCAAGGGAGTGAAACTAATTCGCAAATCTGGAGACATCGAAATTGTTCGAAACGTTCCGGATGTTGCGACCTTGATCCAGCCAGCTCAACCAACTAGAGACATAAGTCTTCCAAGAAGATCACGCCGAGACTGCTTAATTGAAGATCTTCGCCGCATGGATAGTGATGATGCATTCGGAAAGTTGATTACTAAGGGATTTGGTACCAATCGCCAAGCTCCAAAGGTTTCAAACAAGAAGAAATAGTCATGGAAACTTCCACTGAGATTAGAAGAGCGGCCAATTCTGCGGAAGTCGCGCAGTTTGCAGCTAGAGAAATCATCGAAACCCTAGAGCACGCACTTAGAGCTAAGCCAATAGTAAATATTGCTCTTACTGGTGGCACTGTCGGTATATTGACTCTCGCAGTCTTGGCTGAACAGCCAGATCTTTCTGGCTTAGATTTCTCTAGGGTGCACTTCTGGTGGGGTGACGAGAGATACGTTGAATCCAATAGCCCAGATCGAAACGCTAATCAAGCAAGAGCCGCTTTCTTCGACAAGGTAGCTGTTTCAGAAACCAATATTCATGAGTTTCCTGCATCTGATGTTTCTGGTGACCTTTCTCAAGCAAAGAACGAGTTTATAGAGGCTTTGGGTAAACATTTTGGTTCAGGTATTCCGGTCTTTGATCTAACTATTCTTGGAATGGGGCTAGACGGTCACATCGCCTCGCTATTCCCTGGACATGAGAATCTGTCTGTTGGTGAAGTAGTTGTTGCTGAAAGTAATTCCCCAAAGCCACCGGCAGAACGCTTGAGCTTTAGTTTTGATGTATTAAATGCCTCAGCCAAGATAATCTTCGTTGTTTCTGGTTTAGACAAGTCGGCTGCTGTGACAAATGTTCACACTGACGAGAATTGTGAATTACCCGCAGCGAAAATTCAGTCACAGGGTGATACGATTTGGTTTATAGACCAGGCTGCTGGTCATGAATTTTGGAGCTGCTAAGCCTTTTTGGTTTTAGCGGCTTTCTTAGCCTCAGCCTTTGCCTCAGCTAGTAGGCGCTCTCTTCTTTCACGAACTGCAGCTACTGCCTCTTCGAGAAGTTCTTTAGCTTCAGCTGCAGTGCGACGTTCTTTCACATAAGCAAGGTGAGTCTTGTATGGCTCATGCTTAGCAATCTGAGGTGGGTTGTCTTTGTCTAGACCAGAAGGTAGACCACAGTGTGGGCAATCTAATTCGTTAGGAAGTTCTGCCGCATCAACGCTTGCTGCGAAGGATGGACTGAAAGAGTGGTTGTTGAAGCAGTAGAAGGTTCTAGTGATTCGCTCTGCCTGAAAGCCGTTGTCCTGTTCGCCCATTGGCCCTGCGCCAACGCGAGAACCTCTGATTGCGCTACCGTTACCGCTCAAGAGTTAAGCCCAAGAATAAGTTGATGCAAGACCCAGGATCACAATTGTGACTACCCAGACCAGACCAAGGATTACGGTGATTCGGTTGAGGTTACGCTCTGCAACACCTGAAGATGACATGGTGGTGTTGATTCCGCCACCAAACATGTCGCTCAATCCTCCGCCGCGACCCTTGTGAAGCAGGATCAGAAGAGTTAGCAGCAAGCTGGTAACGCCAAGCAGAATTCTTAGAGCAATGAAAATACCGGTCATTTGTGAACTTTCGTCAATTATTAGGCTAAAAAACCTTACTTACCCAATTATAAGGTCAGGTGCTTTAGAAAACGGGCGATGCCAGAGAACTCATCAACGTCTAGGCTGGCTCCACCAACCAAAACTCCGTCAACTTCAGGGCTTTTTAGAAACCCAGCAACGTTAGCTGCCTTAACAGAGCCACCATAGAGAATCCTGGTTGCTTGGGCTAAATCATCGCTAAATGCCTCTGAAATAGCCTCTCTAATCTTCAAAGCAACACTTGCGGCCTGTTCCGGTGTAGCAATCTGGCCGGTGCCAATAGCCCAAACAGGCTCATAGGCAACGATGAACTCCCCTAGCTTTTCATGGCCCGCTAGAGCTGCCAGAATCTGTCTAACTGGGACTGCTGAAGGTCCTTCAGCTTCTAATTGTTCTAGGGTCTCACCCACACAGATAACTGGGATAAGTCCGTGCTTGAAGGCAGCAGCAACTTTTGCTTGGATTACTTCATCAGTTTCACTGTGGTAAGAACGTCGCTCAGAGTGACCAACCAGAACATACTTAGCGTCAAGCTTCTTAAGGAAAGCACCTGAGATTTCACCAGTGTATGCACCTGCATCGAATTTGCTTAGGTCCTGTGCCCCTAGCTTGATTTCGAATTTCTCTGCATCAATCAGAGTTTGAACGCTTCTTAGATCGGTGAAAGGAGGGAAAACTGCCACTTCAGTCTTGGAGTAATCGTGATTGGCATCACTGAGTGTCCAAGACAGTTTCTGAACCAAAGCAATAGCTTGCTGGTGATCCAGATTCATCTTCCAGTTACCCGCAATAAACGGAACACGCTCAATAGTCATCGCAATACTTCCAAACCAGGCATAGCCTTACCTTCTAAGAACTCGAGGCTCGCTCCGCCTCCAGTTGAAATGTGTGAAAACATGTTGTCCTCAAATCCAAGTGCTCTAACAGCTGCAGCAGAGTCTCCTCCACCAACAACTGAAAGTCCATCAACCTGAGTCAATGCCCCAGCAACAACACGTGTGCCGTTAGCAAAGTTCTCAAATTCAAATACACCCATTGGCCCATTCCAGAACACGGTCTTGGATGACTTGATAACTTCAGCAAATGCGGACGCACTTTCCGGGCCGATGTCTAGTCCTAGACCTGCTGCTCCAAAAGCACTCTCTTCGATAGCATCAGCCGCAGTGACCACATGTTCAGCATCTGCACCAAATTTACTTGCAACCACGATGTCAGTTGGAAGTACTACCTTCACACCCAACTCTTCTGCCTTAGCAAGGTAGCCGCGAACAGTCTCAATCTGGTCTGTTTCAAGCAAA
>CANKLZ010000079.1 GCA_947483795.1 Micrococcales bacterium
TGCAGATGTATTTATCGGTATGGGTTGGGAAATTGCCGAAGGACCTGAAGTTGAAAGCGAGTGGTTCAACTTCGATGCACTGAACTTTGACGCTGATCATCCGGCGCGAGCGATGCAAGACACTTTCTTTGTTGAACCGGTTGAAGCTCACCTAGTTCTTCGCACACACACGTCGCCTGTTCAGGTGCGATCACTTTTGGAGCGTGAACTCCCGGTTTATGTTTTATGCCCAGGTCGAGTATTTAGAACAGATGAACTTGATGCAACTCACACTCCGGTATTCCATCAGGTTGAAGGTCTTGCTGTTGATAAAGGTCTAACCATGGCAGATCTCAAGGGAACCTTGGAACACTTTGCTCGAATCATGTTTGGTCCTGATGCCAAGATTCGTTTGCGTCCTTCATTCTTCCCTTTTACTGAACCTTCTGCAGAGTTAGATGTATGGCACCCAGGTGCTAAAGGCGGAGCTCGTTGGGTCGAGTGGGGTGGCTGCGGAATGGTGAATCCAAACGTATTGCTAGCAGCAGGAATTGATCCAGAGGTTTATTCAGGCTTTGCTTTCGGTATGGGCATTGAAAGAACTTTGATGTTCCGAAACGATGTCAAAGATATGCACGACATGGTTGAAGCAGATGTTCGCTTTTCAAAGCAGTTCGGGGTGGTGCTCTAATGCGCGTCCCACTGTCTTGGTTAGGGGAGTTTGTTGAACTACCTAAGAATTCAAATGCTGAATCTGTTATGGCCGAGTTAGTTAAGGTCGGTTTAGAAGAAGAAGGTTCGCACGGCTATGGTCTAACCGGACCAATTGTTGTTGGACAAGTTCTTGAGTTTGTTGAAGAAGAACAGGCCAATGGCAAAACTATTCGTTGGTGTCAGGTTCGTGTTGCGCCTAGTGGTAAAAAAGCTGGCGATGGCGGCGAGGATGTTCGTGGCATTGTTTGTGGAGCTCGAAACTTTGAGTTAAATGACAAAGTGGTAGTGACTCTTCCTGGAGCTGTACTACCGGCCGATTTCAAGATAGCGGCAAGAAGCACATACGGTCACACCAGCGATGGCATGATTGCATCTGCCAAGGAGCTTGGCCTAAGTGATGACCATGAAGGCATTCTGCGACTTGCAACTCTTGGTATTGATCCTGAAGTTGGTACCGATGTGCTTTTACTCTTGGGACTAAACGATGAGGCAGCAGAAGTGAACGTAACCCCTGATCGTGGTTACTGTTTCTCGATTAGAGGTATTGCTCGCGAGTTTGCTCACGCTACGGGAGCTAAGTTCACTGACCCGATTGATTCGGTAAAGCCAATCCACGGCGAGGGCTTCAAAGTAGAGATCAAAGATGATGCTCCAATTAGGGGCAGAGTCGGCTCAACCAAGTTTGTAATTCGAAGTGCCAGCAATGTCAATGCTGCTGCCCCTACTCCAGCCTGGATGGTATCTCGACTAAAGCTTTCGGGCATGCGATCAATTTCTATCGTTGTTGATATCACTAACTACGTAATGCTTGAAATGGGTCAACCACTGCACGCGTATGATTCATCCAAACTAAAAGGTTCCATAACTGTAAGAAGAGCTAAGTCAGCCGAGAGCCTAAAGACATTAGATGGGCAAGACCGCAAACTTAGCTCTGAAGATCTTGTCATTGCAGATACTTCTGGTGCTATTGGCTTAGCCGGTGTAATGGGTGGAGCAAGAACCGAGGTATCTCTAGCCACCGCATCAGTTCTTATTGAGGCTGCAAACTTTGATGGTGTATCTATCGCTAGATCTGCTCGTAGGCACAAACTTCCTAGCGAAGCATCGAAGAGGTTCGAGCGTGGAGTTGACCCTAGGGTAGCCGAGTATGCAGCTGGCAGAGCGATTGCACTTCTTGAAGAACTTGCTGGAGCTACCGCAGATTCACTCGGAAGTTTTGTTGATAACTCTCCAACAGCCACAACGGTCTTCTTGCCTGCAAACTTTGCGTCTGAGCTAACTGGGGTGCAATACACTCCAGCAGAAATAACTAAGACGTTGAGTGAAATCGGTTGTGAAGTCGCAAGCGTTGACACTGGCTTTGAAGTTAAAGTGCCAAGCTGGCGACCAGATATCACTCACAAAACAGATTTGGTTGAAGAAGTTGCACGTATCACAGGCTATGACCGCATACCTTCTAGATTGCCGGTAGCACCTCCTGGTCGTGGGCTAACCAGAGGTCAAAAGATGCGTCGAGCTGTGATGAATCAACTTTCAGCAACCGGACATGTTGAAGTTCTTACCTATCCATTCCTGATGGCTGAGCAGAACTCTTACTTCTCTGAAGAGAATTCAAATCGTGTTGTTTTGGCTAATGCCATGCAAGAAGATGTCAATGAGATGCGCTTGACTATGCTGCCAGGTCTGATTGATGCAGCTAAGCGAAACGTTTCTAGAACTCTGACAGATCTATCAATTTATGAAGTTGGTTTGGTCTTCAACCCAGCTAAGTCGAACAAGGCTGTTTCACTTCCTAGCGGAACCGTTTTGCCTAATGCCAAAGACTTACAGCTCTTGCACGAGAGTGTTCCTCAGCAACCGCTGCATCTTGGCGCATTGTTTTTGGGCAACCGAATCACTGAGCAAGTCGGCCGTAAAGCTAGCCGTTCAGGATATGCAGATGCTATTCAAGCAGCCCGCGTTGCAGCTCATGCTGTTGGTTTGGAGATTGATCTAGTTCAAGCAACTCCTAAAGGTTTTCACCCTGGCAGAACAGCAGCCTTGATTGTCAGGGGCACTGAAATAACTGTCGGTTATGCAGGTGAGTTACATCCAGAACTAGCACTAGCTAATGATTTACCTCGCCAAGTAGGTGTTGTTGAGATTAACCTAGAACTTCTGTTTGCAAATGCACCTGAACTTATCCAAGCTGGAGCAGTTGATACTTACCCGGCAGCGACCCAAGACCTTTCTTTAGTTATTGATCTAAATGTTCCTGCTGGAGAAGTTTTAGCTGTACTTGCAGAAGCTGCTGGGGAACTTTTGGAAGAAATAGTTTTAGTCGATGACTATAGGGGCACCAACCTAGAAGAAGGCAAGAAGTCATTGACTTTTGCACTCAGATTCAGAGCGAATGATCGAACCTTGACTCAGGTCGAGGCAAGCGTTGCTAGAGACAATGCAGTCTCAGCCGCTAA
>CANKLZ010000080.1 GCA_947483795.1 Micrococcales bacterium
ACGAGCCTCTGTATTAGATGGCATCCCTCAAGCACTACCTGCTCTAGCCCTAGCCAGCAAAGTTATAGGTAAAGCCCACAAGATCAACCTTCTAGACAAAGAGGCACCAACACTCATTCAGTTGGATAGCGAAGTAGAGCTAGGAGCACTACTACTAGCCATAGTCCAAGCAGCTAAAGCCAAAGACCTAGACCCAGAACGAGCCCTAAGAACAGCTGTCAGAGACCTCTCAGACGATATAAGAAAAGCAGAAGTCCTAGCAGCTAGTGATGCTGGGGTTATTGGGGTCGAGGAAGACTAAATAACTATTTTGGGTATTCAGCGCCAAGCTCAGGGATCCTTATAACTACTCCGTGAAGCCGAGGTTTCTGATAATTAAGTCCTTTTGAACTGTAAATCTGGTTGCCACAAATTCCAGGAATTCAGCTTCACTTTGAATATTGGATTCTAGTATTTCCTCTGCCAATGGGGTGATCACATAACTGTTTGTTTTATCAGTCCGTTCGATATCAAATTCCCCGGAATGGCTCGCCATGTAGTCTCCCACGTAGTTTTCACCCTTGATTATGTTGATAGGGGTTGGAAGAATCGCAAGATTTCCCAGGCAGCTTATAGGTAAACCCTCGGTTATATTTTTAGCAGCAATCAGATTGCTCATCGCCTTCACAGGGCATAGATGTTCGATATCAAACTGGACTGCGACATTGTCCTTGTGAGTGATTATGTCGGTATACAAGACGCGAAGCAAGAGTTTTGATTTTGTTGACTGATTGCCTCGAGTCGTTTGACGCTTACTTAGTTCCGTCTCTTGATGAAGGTCAAGAACTGCTGTGATGTCTGACTTGCTCGGCTTTAGAAGATAGTAAGAAGAAAGGGAAAGCGCATCTGTCGCATCATTCTTAATCCACACGCGTTCATACAGAGTGCTGTCACCAGAACCTCGCCACGCTTCGCTGATGATGTCCTTTACATAGTGAACAAGCATGTTGGATTTGAGAAGCTCTAATTGGTTAGCACCAGTTTTTACTGCCCAAGTATTGCTGTCATATTTCTCAATCAATACTCGAAGAACTAGCGACAATACCTGGTTTGCTGAATGAGGTAAGAATCTATCAGCAGGATTTCTTTGATTTAGTTTTAGGGCAAGGATGATCTTAAGCTTGTCGTTGACTGTCTGACACGCATCCATCAATGCCGCTTCAAACTTTGTTAGATCAATTGAGCCGTTCCTTGTAATTTTGGACGGAAGCTTACCCATGTCACCGATTCTGAGTCCGTGCGCAACTGTTGTGAGCACGAAGGCATTTGCCGATGGTTCTGAATGTTTATCAATTTGATCAAACAGATGAGTGAATTTGTCTGACAGGACTTTGCCTAACCCAGTGAGGTACTCGAAGAGATTTAGATCGTTCTCGCCAAGATTTTGCGTGGGGTCATAGTTCTGCACTTCCCAACCCTTATCGATGTAAACCGAATATCGATCCTTAATTGCCTCTCGAATTTTTTCATTTTTGGTTACTGTCGTGTGGTTACTCCAAGTCGCGCCAAATTTGTCGTACTTAGTTAGCGGAGTCCCACTATTCAAGCTCTCAAAGATCTCAGGCAAATCCTCTTCCGGCCCAGAGTAAAAGATTACAGGAACCTGATAACCAAAAATTTTATTGAATTCAGCAGTAAGGCGATCTATAACTTTCGCTGAAAGTAGATTCTCTAATGCCTCTTTCTCGGCCGTCTCAAATTCAACCTCAAATTTCTTTTCAATTTCTGATCGGATGTTTGATGATTGAAAACCTCTACCTGCAAGAGTTTCCTCAGTTTTGTTTGCCCACGACTCAATCGCATCACGAATCTGAGCCTTCGTTGCTTTTGAAACTTTTGACTGCACAATTTCGAGGATGCTTTCGTAGGTTTCCTCTTCAACTAGCTTCTCGGCAACTGGCGCAAAACGAAGTGGCTTCGTTGCATAGTCCAACATTGCAGTAGAACGTTGAAGGCCGTCAATAATTTGAATCTTCGTTCTGCGTCCATCTGGAGTTTTGTTGCTAGATTCATAGACCAGCAAAGAGCCAATTGGAAAGCTCTTGTAAATGCTTGTGACTAGATCTTTCTTTTTCTGTTCAGACCATACAAGTCCACGTTGGAACGTGGGGATCTCTAAGAAATATTTTTGACCTGGAGCTGTAGCTTTCCTCATCTCCAACAGGGCGGAGACTGTGATGATTTCTGGTTTAGCACCCAATTTATTGTTCCTTTGATTTGAGCAGTTTGATCTAGATCATTAGATCATGAGTCAAGTCCAGATCAAAGCCCTCATTTTCACGTGTTATCTGCCAAACTTGACCCATGGCCAAAGACATTAACCCACCTAGAGGTATGAGGGACTTTTTGCCTGCTGAGAAGGCTAAGCGGGAGAGTGTTCTAGGGATTATTAAGGGTGTTTATAGCTCTTTTGGGTTCCAGGAGGTTGAGACTCCTGCTGTAGAGAACCTAGATCGTTTGACTTCAGGTCAGGGTGGGGACAACGAGAAGCTTGCTTACCGGGTCATGAAAAGAGGGGCAGAGCTTGAAACAGCTCTAACTACTCCTTCTGATGTTGATGGTTTAGCTGATCTAGGTTTACGTTTTGATCTGACTGTTCCTTTGACTAGGTTCTATGCCACTAACAGAGCTTCTCTACCAACAGTCTTCAAAGCTATTCAGATAGGTCCTGTTTGGAGAGCTGAGAGACCACAAAAGGGTCGTTACCGTCAGTTTGTTCAGTGTGATATCGACATTATTGGCGATGATTCTGTTCTAGCTGAGATAGAACTGCTAAATGCTTCTCTTTCTGCTCTAGATGCTCTAGGTCTAACTGGTGCTGTGATCCGAGTGAATCATCGAGCACTGTTAATGTCTCTACTTGACTCCTTTGGAGTCAAAGAAGCAGATCGTTCTTCTGCTCTTATTACTTTGGACAAGTTAGACAAGATTGAGATTTCTGGTGTTGTTGCAGAAATTAGTGAGCGTCTAGGGGAGGCTGTTGCAGGTAAGGCTAAGACTTGGCTAGAAGCTGCTGATGTTTCTGTTCCTTCTGTTCTTGCTCCGTTGTTCTCTGCTGTTGA